>NZ_DASRXP010000164.1:0-11817 GCF_035687465.1 Kribbella sp. | reverse complement strand
CAGGCCGACGCGGCCTCGATCGGGGACCTGCTCGCCGAGGACGCCCGCTACACCATGCCGCCGCTGCCGGCCTGGTTCGACGGCCGATCCGCGGTGATGCGGTTCGTCACCGAGCGGCTGTTCGAGACCCGTTGGCGCGTGCGCAAGATCCGCGCCAACGGCCAGCCCGCCTTCGCGTGCTACAGCTACGACCCGGGCGACCACCTTTTCCGCCTCGGCGCCATCAACGTTCTCCAGCTCCGCGACGGCAAGATCACCTGGATCTCGGCCTTCCTCGATCCCGCCGTCCACCATCGCTTCGCAGTACCGGAAACCCTCCCGTCCTAGCCCTTCGGTAACGCGGGACTGCCGTCGCGCCAAGTACTTCCGTAAGCACCAGAGACGGAGGGGTCGGATGACAGGCTTGGAGATCGGGCGGGATCCCGATGCGTTCGAGGTCTTCTACCGCGAGCACATCGAGAAGGTGCAACGGTTCGTCGCCCGGCGGGTGGCAGATCCACATCTGGCCGCGGACCTGACCGCCGAGGTGTTCCTGGCAGCGATCGACTCGGCGGACAGCTACCGATCAGGACGCGGTACGCCGACCGGGTGGCTCTACGGGGTCGCGCACAACGTCGTGTCGGCCGAACGCCGCCGCAAGGCCCGGGAACTCCGCGCGAACCAGCGGATCTCCGGCCGACGGTTGCTGACCGCGGACGACGTCACCCGGCTGGAGGAACGGATCGACGCCGAGGCGTGGGCCCGGGACCTCCTGCCGGCCATGGACGAACTCCCACCGGGCGAGCGCGCGGTACTGGAGCTCGTCGCCCTGGACGGACTCAGTCCTCAGGACGCGGCCCGGGCCCTCGGCATCCGCCCGGCCACGGCGCGCGTTCGCCTGCACCGGGCGCGCACCAGATTGCAGACCCGGTTACAGCCGGACCTCGCCCCCGCCGTCGACCGCATCACCATCCCGGAGGTCACGTCATGAAGACTTTTGAAGACGAACTGCTGGCCGAGCTACGGGCTGTCGTGTCCGAGCGCGAGGTCGCACCGCGCCGGTCTTTCGTTCGCAGACACCGCGTCGCCGTGGGCCTGGCGGCCTGTGCCACCTTGGCTGTCGCTGGAACTGTCACGGCCGCGGTGGTCGGCGGGGAGCGGACCACCTCTCCGGCGTACTCGGTCACCGAGGGCCCGGACGGCAAGGTGACCATCACGATCTACAACGGCGAGGACGGTGAAGGCATTGAGCGGCGACTGGCTCAGGCCGGGGTGACCGCCGAGGTCACCGAAGTTCCGGTCAACCAGAGCTGTGTGCGGACACCGGAGGGGATCGGCTTCGACGGCTACTGGAGCTCTACGGACAACTGGGACGGCCATCAGGCACACGGCCACTCGTGGACGCTGAAGCCGGCAGACTTCGTCGATGCCACGCTGCTGATCGAAACACGATCCTACGGAGACCGCCGGGGAGTGGTGAGCGAGTTCGGCTTCGTGAAGACCGGGTCGTTCGGCCCGTGCAGTGCAACAGAGTAGCGCCCGCCGCGTAGGTAGTCAGTGGGTTCAGGAAGAGGCGCGGGATTCCAAATAGCGTTGTTCGGGGACGCTTTCGGTCAACCGCGCAGCCTGGCGATAGGCCTCGCGGGCGGCTTCCTTTTCGCCGGCGAGGTCCAGGAGATGGGCCCGTACTGCGGACGTTCGGTGGTGGTCCCGGAGTACGGGGTCGATCGAGTCGAGTTGGTCGAGGCCGGCCTGGGGACCGTGGACCATGGCGACGGCGACGATCCGGTTGAGGGTGACCATCGGGCCGGGAGCCAGAGTCTCGAGAAGTTCGTACAGGACCAGGATCTGCCGCCAGTCGGTGTCGTCCGCGGCAGCAGCTTGATCATGGACCGCGGCGATCGCGGCCTGCAGCTGGTACGGACCGACAGGGGCCGTGCGCAACGTCGTGGTGATCAATTCGGTGCCCTCGGCAACGGCGTTGGCATCCCAGAGCCCGCGGTCCTGTTCCGGCAGGGGGATCAGCGCGCCGTCCGGCGAAGTGCGAGCCGGGCGGCGCGCATCCGTCAGCTGCATCAGCGCGAGCAGACCGGCGACCTCGCCCTCGGTCGGCAGCCGGTCGTACAGCTGCCGGGTCAGGCGGATCGCCTCCGCGCTGAGCTCGACGCGGTGCAGGCTCTCGCCCGAGCTCGCGGTGTAACCCTCGTTGAAGATCAGGTACAACACATGCAGCACCGCCGCCAGCCGATCGGACAGCTCCTCGCTCGGCGGCAGCCGGAACGCCGCCCCGCTCGCTTTGATCTTCGCCTTCGCCCGGCTGATCCGCTGCCCGATCGTTGCCTCAGGCACCAGGAAGGCCCGGGCGATCTCGGGTGTGGTCAGTCCGCCGACGGCGCGCAGCGTCAACGCGATCTGCGACGGGGGAGTGAGCGACGGGTGACAGCACAGCATCAACAGCGTCAGCGTGTCGTCGACCCCGGCGGCCGGGGACGGGTCCGCAGGCGTCATCGCCGCAACGGATTCCTCCCGCCGCTGCCGGGCCGCCTCATTCCGCAGTACTTCGATCCGCCGCCTCGACGCGACCGTGATCAGCCAGCTCCTCGGGTTGTCCGGGAGACCGTCGACGGGCCACTGGGTCGCCGCGGCGATCAGGGCCTCCTGGACCGCGTCCTCGCAGGTGTCGAACCCGCCGTAGCGACGGACCAGCGGACCGAGTACCTGCGGTGCCAGTTCACGCAGGAGTTGCTCGATGCGCCCGTCGTCGGCAGCCGTCAACGCAGTGCGCTCAGGTCCTGGATCGGCCGCACCTCGACGATGCTGAACGGTGCCTCGGGGATCAGTGCGACGATCTCGGTCGCCCGCTCCATGCTCGCGCAGTCGACCAGGTAGAACCCGGCCAGCTGTTCCTTCACCTCGGCGAACGGTCCGTCGGTGGTCATCGTCGAGCCGTCCCGGACGAGTACTTGCTTGGTCTGCGCGGGATCGGCCAGCGAGTCGGACACGATGAACTCGCCACTGGCCCGGAGCGCGTCCTCGAGCTCGGTGTAGCCGGCCATCGCCTCCTTCTGCTGCTCTTCCGTCATCCGGCCCCAGACCTCCCGGGACGCGGGATTGCCATAGATCAGGATCAGGAACTTCACCGCGGTCTCCCCTCGCCGGCTGTCGATCCACAGTAGAGCCACGTGGCGCACCAGGTCTCAATCGCATCACTGTCTAGTTGCTGGTGTGCAGCGGCCGTAGCTGAGCCGGTTAAGTAGCGTTCACTGATTCAGGGGCGCACCCGGGTTACCCCGGAGTGGCCCGGGCGAAACCTGATAGCGCACCCAAGTAGAGTTGCGACCGGGACTGGGGCAAGTGTCAAAGGGAGGGGTCGCGCGTGCCGGATGTGGAAGTGTCCGACCGGATCGTGACGATCCCGAACGCACTCAGCGTCCTCCGGTTGCTGGGCGTGCCGCTGTTCCTCTGGCTGATTCTCGGGCCGGAGGAGGACGGCTGGGCGCTTGTCGTCCTGATGATCGCGGGCTTCACGGACTGGGCCGACGGTCAGATCGCCCGGCGGATGAACCAGACCACCCGGCTCGGCCAGTTGCTCGACCCGGTCGCCGACCGGCTCTACATCTTCGCGACCGTGCTCGGTCTGGCGTTGCGCGACATCATCCCGTGGTGGCTGGCGATCGCGTTGCCGTTGCGGGATCTGTTGCTGACCTTCACGTTGCCGGCTCTGCACCGCCGCGGCTTCAACGCGCTGCCGGTGCACTTCCTCGGCAAGGCCGCGACCTTCTGCCTGCTCTACGCGTTCCCGCTGCTGTTGCTGGGCGACGGAAGCAGCACGCTGAACGAACTGGCCCGGGTCTTCGGCTGGGCCTTCGCGATCTGGGGCACCGCGCTGTACTACTGGGCGGGCGCGCTGTACTTCACGCAGCTGCGGCACCTGATCCAGACCGTCAAACCGATCAGCGGGCAGACCGGGTAGATCGTGACTCAGTCTCCACCCGGGCAGCGGCGCGTCGACGCGTCCATGTCGCTGCTGAACAACCTGATGGCCCACCCCTTGGACGAGGGGTACGCCGTCGCCGCCCGGTCGCGACCGTCCCAAGGGGGCAGGCCGAACAAGTCCCGGCACCGGGTGCTGCTGGTGATCGCGCTGGTCGTGCTCGGGTTCCTCCTCGCGGTCGCCGCGTCGCAGAACTATCGCAGCGCACCGGCGGCGGAGAAGGAACGCAACGAGCTGATCAGCCGGGTCGAGCAGGCCGACTCGCGGCTGAACGACCTACGCGACCAGCAGACCAGCCTGGCCGACGAGGTCCGGGGCCTGCAGGCCAGTGGGCTGAGCAACTCCAGCTCGGGCACCGCGTTGCAGCAGAAGCTCGACGATCTCGAGCTGCAGGCCGGGGCGGTGGCCGTGACCGGGCCCGGCCTGAAGGCCGTGGTGGACGACGCGAAGAACGCCGACAAGGAAGGCCGGCTGCTCGACGTCGATCTGCAGCAGCTGGTGAACGGCCTGTGGACCGCCGGCGCCGAGGCCATCTCGGTGAACGGCCACCGGCTCACCTCGCTGACCGCGATCCGCGGCGCCGGGACCGCGATCACGGTCGACTACAGCTCACTGACCCCGCCGTACACGGTGCTCGCGATCGGTGACACCGCGACCATGCCGGCCCGGTTCGCGCAGAGCTCGGGCGGCCAGTGGGTGCAGTACCTGGTCAGCAACTTCGATGTCCGGATGACGATCACGACGGAGGATTCCTTGCTGGTACCAGCCGATGCGACCATCGCGCTGCGGCACGCGAAGGTGGGTGGACCGAAATGATCGCCGTACTCGGTCTGGTGATCGGCGTCGTGGTCGGTCTGCTGGTCGCGCCCGATGTGCCGGAGTGGGCCCAGCCCTATCTGCCGATCGCGGTGGTGGCGGCCCTCGACGCGGTCTTCGGTGCGCTCCGCGCCTTCCTGGACGGGATCTTCGACGACAAGGTGTTCGTCGTCTCGTTCGTGTCCAACGTGCTGATCGCGGCCCTGATCGTCTACCTCGGCGACCAGCTCGGGGTCGGCTCGCAGCTGTCCACCGGGGTGGTGGTCGTGCTGGGGATCCGGATCTTCACCAACATGGCCGCGATCCGGCGGCACGTCTTCAGGGCCTGACATGAGTGACGAGAACGCGACCCCGCCGCCCGCCGAGGCGGACCCGCCGGCCACGCCGACACCGATGCCGCGGCCGAAGAAGCCGAAGTCGCCGAACCTGGCGCTGCGCCGGCTGCGGACCGGCTTCAAGCCGTCCCGCGGTCAGGCGATCGTCGCCGTGGTGCTCGCCCTGGTCGCCTGTATGGCGGTCGTCCAGGTCCGGGTGAACCGCGCCGACGACGGCTACCAGAACGCCCGCCGCGAGGACCTGATCGCGATCCTGGACGGCCTGAACCAGAACAACCGCCGGCTGGAGAGCGAGATCACCGAACTGGAGGACCGGAAGAACAGCCTGTCGTCCAGCGCGGACAAGGCGCAGACCGCGCGGGAGCAGGCTGAGCAGCAGGTTCGGACCCTCGGCATCCTGGCGGGCACGCTGCCCGCCCAGGGGCCCGGTGTCCGGATCACCCTGAACGACCCCGAGGGCAAGATGAACTCCGGCAACCTGCTGGACGCGATCGAGGAACTGCGTGACGCGGGTGCCGAGGCGATCCAGATCAACGGCTCGGTCCGGGTGGTCGCCAGTACCGACCTGGTCGATGACCCTCCGGGCGTCAAGATCGACGGCGAAAAGGTCGGATCGCCGTACGTGATCGAGGCGATCGGGGAGTCCCACAGCCTGGCCGAGGCGGCCAACTTCCCCGGCGGTCTGGTCAGCGAGGTGACCGGCGTCCAGATCGGCGGCACCGCCGAGGTGACCGAACAGCAACAGGTCCAGATCACTGCCTTGCACGCCCCGGACGAGCATCGCTACGCTCGCCCGGCTCCCAGCCCCACCAAGTAAAGCCCCCTTGAGCGGCAGTGCCCCTTAGATGAAAGAGGACCCAAGGTGTACCCCGAAGACCTGAAGTACACGGCCGAGCACGAATGGGTGAAGGCCGGCGAAGGCCCCGCGCGGGTCGGCATCACCGACTTCGCGCAGGACGCGCTCGGTGACATCGTCTATGTCCAGCTGCCCGAGGTCGGTGCCGCGGTGCGCGCCGGCGACTCCTGCGGTGAGCTGGAGTCGACCAAGAGCGTGAGCGACCTGTTCGCCCCGGTGAACGGCACCGTCACCGCCGTCAACGAGGCCCTGGCCGACCAGCCCGACCTGGTCAACACCGACCCGTACGGCGAGGGCTGGCTGCTCGACATCCAGGTGGACGACGACGAGGAGGTCGAGGCGCTGATGGACGCCGACACCTACCAAGGTCAGCTCGACCAGAGCTGACTGGCCGGGACTGATAGGTTTTGTCGGACCTCAACTGCTGGTCGAGGGTTGAGGTCGGCCATTGTTCGGGCCAGCCACACTTGTCATCACGGGGTTCACAGATACGTCGCCGGACCACCGGCGGTCGGGAGGATCACAGCATGCCGTTCTGCAACCAGTGCGGGCACGAGAACTCCGAGGGCAGCAAGTTCTGCTCGCAGTGCGGAACGATGCTCCCTGGCGCGGACCGTCCGGCGGCCGCTCCCGGGGTCACCGACACCGCGATGCTGACGCCGATCAACGTCGAGCCCGAGACCGAGCGGATCGAGTCCGGCGAGCAGTTGTCCGCTGAGGACGAGGCCGCGGTCGGTGCGCTGCCGGCCGGCTCGGCGCTGCTGATCGTGCAGCGCGGGCCGAACGCGGGCAGCCGGTTCCTGCTGGACGTGGACGTGGTCACGGCCGGCCGGCACCCGGACAGCGACATCTTCCTGGACGACGTGACGGTGTCCCGCCGGCACGCCGAGTTCCGCCGCGACCCGTCGGGCGTCAAGGTCCGCGACGTCGGCAGCCTGAACGGCACCTACGTGAACCGGGACCGGATCGACGAGGTCCAGCTGGCAGGCGGCGACGAGGTCCAGATCGGCAAGTACCGCCTGGTGTACTACGCCAGTGGCCAGGCCTGAGCCTCCGGTCGGAGGCAGCAGCATCGGTGAGGTGCTGCAGGTCCTGCAGGCCGAGTTCGCCGACGTCACCATCTCCAAGATCCGTTTCCTCGAGGCCGAGGGGCTGGTGACGCCGGCGCGGACCGCGTCGGGTTACCGCAAGTTCAGCGCCGCCGACGTCGACCGGCTGCGGTACGTGCTGGCCGCGCAGCGGGACCAGTACCTGCCGCTGAAAGTGATCAAGGAACACCTGGGCGCGATGGATCGCGGCCTGCGCCCGCCGACCACCCCCGGTGGACGTCCGGCCGCGCCTGACCAGGTGCCGGAGCCGGCCGGTCTGCCGGACGCCGAGGACTTCTCCAGCTATGGCACCGAGCTGAAGCTGACCCGGGAGGAACTGCGGGTGGCCGCAGGCATCAGCGTGGAACTGCTCGACCAGCTGGAGAGCCACAACCTGGTGGTGGCCAGGGGCAACCACTACGACGGGGACGCGATCCTGGTGGCGAAGGCGGCGGCCGGGTTCGCGGAGTACGGGATCGAGCCGCGGCATCTGCGGCCGTTCCGGACCGCGGCGGACCGCGAGGTCGGCCTGATCGAGCAGGTGGTCAGCCCGCTGAGTAAGCAGCAGGACCGGATCCAGGAACTGGCTGCCCTCGCCGTCCGGCTGCACGCCGCCCTGGTCCGCTCCCGCCTGTCCCGCTGATCCGGTTCACCCGCTTTGCTCCCGGGGCGCACCCGGTGGGCAGCCCGGGCCTGGCCCGCAGAGTAGGCTGAAGGAGTGCGCGAAGTCGACGTGGTCGGAGTCCGGGTTGAGATGCCCTCGAGTCAGCCGATAGTGCTGCTCCGGGAGGTCGGCGGAGAGCGATACCTGCCGATCTGGATCGGCGCGGCCGAGGCCAGTGCGATCGCCTTCGCCCAGCAGGGCATGGAGCCGCCCAGACCGCTCACCCACGACCTGTTCGCGGAGACCATCCGGGTCCTCGGGCACACCCTGAGCCAGGTCCGGATCGTGAACCTGACCGACGGGGTGTTCGAGGCGATCCTGGTCTTCGACGACAAGACCGAGATCTCCGCCCGCCCGTCCGACTCGATCGCGCTCGCGCTGCGGACCGGTACGCCTGTGTTCTGCACCGAGGAGATCCTGGCCGAGGCGGGCATCCCGGTGCCGGACAGCGAGTCCGACGATGACGAAGAGGTGGTCGAGGAGGAAGAGGTCGAGCGCTTCCGTGAGTTCCTCGACCAGGTCACCCCTGAAGACTTCGACAAGAGCTGAACCACCAACCCCGTGTTCATTCGCCCCCTTTTCACCCTCGCGCTCAGCTCCCGCCTGACCGCTGGCGGCCCCTGAGGGTGAAAAGGGGGCGAATGAACCTGCGGGTTGGGTACAAGAGCGGACAGGTAACGATTCGTGACGGTGGCGCGACACGCTCCCGGCTCGGACCCGCAGTCGTTGACCCACCCAGGTCGGCGGCTTACCTTGAAGGAGTTGTGGGGTGTTGTAACTCCACGGATGTGATCCGTTCCAGTCGGTACCCAGGGAGGCTCAGGCGTGACACGCACCGGCGACACTGATCTGACGGCGCAGTCGACGTCCGAAGCGCACGCCGAGGCGGCCGCCAGCGCAGGCGTGCAGGGGCTCCTCTTCGACGACGACCTCTCGCCGATGCCCGACGATGTCGGCTTCCGCGGCCCGACGGCGTGTGCCGCGGCCGGGATCACCTACCGTCAGCTGGACTACTGGGCCCGGACCGGCCTGGTCTCCCCGTCGGTCCGTCCCGCGACCGGATCCGGCACGCAGCGGCTCTACGGTTTCCGTGACGTTCTGTTGCTGAAGGTGATCAAGCGGCTGCTCGACGCCGGCATCTCGCTGCAGCAGATCCGTAGCGCGATCGCCCACCTGAGCAAGCGCGGGATCGACGACCTGACCCAGATCACCCTGATGAGCGACGGCGCGTCCGTCTACATGTGCACCTCGCCGGACGAGGTGATCGACCTGCTGGCCGGTGGCCAGGGTGTCTTCGGCATCGCACTTGGCGGTGTCTGGCGCGAGGTCGAGGGTTCCCTGTCCGAGCTGCCGACCGAGCGTGCCGACGGCCACGCCGAGGGCGACTCCGACGGTCACGCCAACGACGAGCTCGCCGCCCGCCGCCGCGCCCGCATGACCGGCTGAAACCTCAGACCAGCTCAGTGCGTCCACTCACCCCGGATTCCCTTCGCGGTGTGTGGGCGTCTTTGTTGCTCCCGCTCAACCCCGACGACAGCATCGACTTCGCCCGCCTCCAACAGCAGGTCCGAGTCCTGGTCGCGTCTGGTCTGCACGGCCTCTACGCCCACGGCACGGCCGGCGAATTCCAGACTCTCTCCGAGACAGAGTTCGACCAGCTCAACGAGTTGTTGGCTGCTGCCTGTGTCGAGGCCGATCTGCCGTTCCAGCTGGGCGCCAGTCACCCCTCGGCGCAGCTCTCCGTAGATCGCGTACGCCGGTCCGCAGCGCTCTCGCCTTCCGCGATCCAGGTCATCGTGCCCGACTGGCTGGCCCTCACCGACCGGGAGGTCCTGGACTTCCTGACCCGGGTGGCCGCGACGGCCGGTGACGTCCCGCTCGTCCTCTACAACCCACCGCATGCGAAGACGCGAGTCGGGCCCGAGCTGCTCGCCGACCTTGCGCGCGCAGTACCGGAGTTGGTGGGGTTGAAGACGGCTGGTGGTGACAGGGAGTGGTTCGAGCGGGCCTCGCAGTCAGGGTTGTCGATCTTCGTGCCCGGGCATTTCCTGGCGAGCATGACGCCGCTGGGAGCGCACGGGAGCTACTCGAATGTCGCCGCGTTGTCGCCGGCGGGCTCGGTCCGGTGGTACGAGCAGATCCACAGCGATCCCGCCGCTGCGCTCGAGGTCGAGAAGCGGATCGGAGAGTTCTTCGCGCTGCACATCGCGCCGTTGCAGGCGGCGGGGCTGTCCAACCCGGCGCTGGACAAGTTCCTGGCCGCGGTCGGTGACTGGGCGGAGGCGGGGACGCGGGTGCGATGGCCGATGAGCTTCGCGATGCAGGATCAGGTGGACGCAGCCCGGCCCGACGCACGGCGACTGCTGCCCGAACTGTTCGACGGTTCCTGGTAACCTCGGACACGCCGTACACAGCACTCGGGAGAGTCTCAACACAGCTGTTTGGTTGGGCGCCGAAGGGGCAATTCCTCCCCGGAACCTCTCAGGCCCATGGACCGGGTGCCACAGGCAACTCTGAAGCGCGCATGCGTGACAGAGGGGGAGGCCACCGGCAACAGTCAGCAACGGAGCCTCTCAGATGACAGCGCCTAATTCCTTCCCCGCCCCACCGCCCCGGTCGAACGAATCCCAGATGTCGGCCGCGTTCGCCGACCGTCATATCGGGCCGCGTCCGGACGAGGTCGCGCGGATGGTGCAGACCCTCGGGTACGCCGATGTCGACGCGCTGGTGGATGCCGCCGTGCCCGCGTCGATCCGGTCCGCCGAGCCGCTCCGGCTGCCGGCTCCGGCCTCCGAGGTGGACGCGCTGACCGAGCTCAGGCAGCTCGCCGCGCGCAACAACGTGGCCACCACGATGATCGGCCAGGGGTACTACGGCACCTTCACGCCGTCGGTGATCGTCCGCCGGCTGGTCGAGAACCCCGCCTGGTACACCGCCTACACGCCGTACCAGCCGGAGATCTCGCAGGGGCGCCTCGAGGCGCTGCTGAACTTCCAGACCGTGGTGTCCGACCTGACCGGCCTGCCGACGGCGAACGCGTCGCTACTGGACGAGGGCACCGCGGCCGCCGAGGCGATGACGCTGGCGCACCGGTCCAACAAGAAGAGCAAGAGCGAGCGCTTCCTGGTCGACGCCGACTGCTTCGCCCAGACGATCGCGGTGGTCCAGACCCGCGCGGAGGCGCTCGGTATCGAGGTGGTCGTTGCCGACACCACCGATGGTCTTCCGGAAGGCGACTTCTTCGGCTTCCTGGTGCAGTACCCGGGATCCGGTGGCGTTGTACGGGATCTGAAGCCGTTGGTGGCCGCTGCTCATGAGCGGGACACGCTGGTCGCGGTCGCGTCTGACCTGCTGGCGCTGACGTTGCTGGAGGCACCGGGCGAGGCCGGGGCGGACATCGTGATCGGCTCGTCGCAGCGCTTCGGGGTTCCGCTGTTCTACGGCGGGCCGCACGCGGGCTTCATGTCGGTCCGCGCGGGCCTGGAGAGGTCGCTCCCCGGCCGGCTGGTCGGAGTATCGGTCGACGCGGACGGCGCACCGGCGTACCGGCTGGCTTTGCAGACGCGCGAGCAGCACATCCGCCGCGAGAAGGCCACGTCGAACATCTGTACTGCGCAGGTGCTGCTTGCTGTGGTCGCCTCGATGTACGCGGTGTACCACGGGCCGGACGGGCTGAAGGCGATCGCCCAGCGCGTGCACGACCACGCCGACAGCCTGGCCGCGTCGCTGCGTGCCGGTGGCGTCGAGATCGTGCACGAGCAGTTCTTCGACACTGTGCTCGCGCGGGTTCCGGGTCGCGCCGCTGACGTCGTCGACGCGGCTCGGCAGACCGGAATCTGGCTGCGGCTGGTCGACGCCGACCATGTCGGCATCTCCTGTGACGAGAAGACGGACCCGACCGCGCTCGGCCGGGTCTGCCGCGCCTTCGGCGTCCGGTACGACGCGACGCTGTCCGGGGCTGACCTGGCTACGACAGTGGTCCGGACCTCGGAGTACCTGACGCACCCGGTGTTCAACACGCACCGGTCCGAGACGGCGATGCTGCGGTACCTACGCAAGCTGTCCGACTACGACTACGCGCTGGA
>NZ_DASRXP010000163.1:0-4302 GCF_035687465.1 Kribbella sp. | reverse complement strand
CCGCCCGGATCGAGAACGTCACCCCGCGGCGCAAGGGCATCGTGGTCACCGAGCTGCCGTACACGGTCGGCCCGGAGAAGGTGATCGAGAAGATCAAGACCCTGGTCCAGGCCAAGAAGCTGCAGGGCATCGCGGACGTCAAGGACCTGACCGACCGCTCCCACGGCACCCAGCTGGTGATCGAGGTCAAGAACGGCTTCGTCCCCGAGGCGCTGCTGGAGCAGCTGTACAAGCTGACCCCGCTGGAGGACTCGTTCTCCATCAACGCGGTCTGCCTGGTCGACGGCCAGCCCCGCACCCTCGGCCTGCGCGAGCTGCTCGACGTCTACCTGCTGCACCGGTTCGACGTGACCCGGCGGCGCAGCGAGTTCCGCCGGAAGAAGGCGCAGGATCGGCTGCACATCGTCGACGGCCTGCTGATCGCGATCCTGGACATCGACGAGGTGATCCAGATCATCCGGAGCAGTGACGACGCCGCGGCGGCGCGGGCCCGGTTGATCGACATCTACGACCTCTCCGAGGTGCAGGCGAACTACATCCTGGACATGCCGCTGCGCCGGCTGACCAAGTTCTCCAAGCTCGAACTCGAGACCGAGAAGAGCGAGCTCGAGCGCGAGATCGAGAAGCTGACCGCGATCCTCGAGGACGAGAGCCTGCTCCGCAAGATCGTCTCCGACGAGCTCGCCGACATCGCCAAGACCTACGGCACCCCGCGGCGAACCGTGCTGCTCGAGTCGTCCGGCGCGACCAAGACCGCCGCGGTCCCGCTCGAGGTCACCGACGACCCGTGCTGGGTGCTGATGAGCTCGACCGGTCTGCTCGCCCGGACCAACGGCGTCGAGCCGTTCGGCGCCGGTGACGCCCGGGCCAAGCACGACGCGATCGTGTCCGCGGTCAAGAGCAGCGCCCGCGGCCAGTACGGGCTGATCACCAGCACCGGCCGGTTGATCCGGCTGGAGTCGCTCGACCTGCCCGCCGTCCCGTCGACAGCCAATGCCCCGAACCTGCAGGGCGGCGCGCCGGTCGCCGAGTTCGTCTCCCTCGAACCAGGTGAGCGCGGCCTGGCCCTGACCACGATGGATCCCGACTCGGTCGGCATCGCCCTCGGTACTGCGACTGGCGTGGTCAAGCGAGTCGTGCCGGACCACCTGAGCAACCGCGACTCGTGGGAGGTGATCCGGCTCAACGACGGCGACGAGGTCGTCGGCGCGGTCGAGCTGACCACCGGCGAAGAGGAGCTCTGCTTCATCACCAGCGACGCGCAACTGCTGCACTTCGGCGCCTCGGTCGTCCGCCCGCAGGGCCGCACGGCTGGTGGCATGGCCGGTGTCCGTCTCGCTACCGGCGCCAAGGTGACGTACTTCGGTGCCGTCGACCCGGGCAAGGAGTCGCACGTCGTCACGATCTCCGGCTCGTCCTCCGCGCTGCCGGGCACCGAGGTCGGCGCGGTCAAGGTGACACCGTTCAGCGAGTACCCGGGCAAGGGCCGTGGCACCGGAGGCGTTCGTTGCCACCGGCTGCTCAAGGGTGAGGACGGGCTACTGCTCGGCTTCATCGGCACCGCTCCGGTCCGGGCCAGCGCGAGCAGCGGTGCCCCGGTCGACCTTCCGCCGCTGGACCCCCGGCGCGACGGCTCCGGAGTACCGGTGCAGCAGCCGATCGCTGCCTGCGCCTCGGACCTGGCAGGCTGAGGGCATGAAGAGACTGGTCACGCTCGGTGCGGTCCTGTTGCTCGCCCTCACCGGCTGCAGCGGAAGCGACAACAAGGACGCCGGCACCGACGGCAAGACCGCTGACGACGCCGTGGCGCTGCTCACCGATGCCAAGAAGACGATCGACGAAACGGCCAGCGTGCACATCGTGCTGACTGGACGCGACCTGCCCGACTCGGCGCAGACACTGGCCAGCGGCGACGGCGTCGCGACCCACGCCCCGGCCTTCAAGGGCAAGCTGACCGTGCGTGCTGCCGGTGCCCCGATCGACGCCGATGTGGTGGCGGTCGGCAGCAAGGTCTACGTCAAGCTGCCGTTCACACCAGGCTTCACCGACTTCCCGCCGTCCCAGCTGGCCGGCCTGGGAGCTCCGGATCCGGCGATCCTGCTGGATCCGGCGAAGGGTCTGACCTCGGTGCTGCCGACCCTGAAGGACCCAGTGGTCAAGGGCGAGACGCGCGACGGCGCGAAGGTGCTGACCGAGATCACCGGTACCGTGCAAGGCAAGACGTTGCAGGGCATCTTCCCGAAGGCCCCGGCCGACGGGGAGTTCCCCAGCAGCTTCAAGATCGACAAGGACACCAAGCAGTTGGTGTCGGCAACGCTCACCGGGCCGTTCTACGACGGCGCGACCAGCAGCTACGACGTGACCTTCGACAAGTACGGCGAACAGGTAGAGATCAAGAAGCCGTGACCAGCGCCCGGGCGCGGTTGAGTCTCGCGTCGGTCGCTGTCGCCTTCGCTGCGGCGGACACGTACGTTGTAGTGCTGGCTCTGCCGGACATGATGTCCGGCGTCGGCCTGTCCGCGGACCAGCTGCAACGTGCGGCGCCGATCATCTCCGGCTTCCTGCTCGGCTACATCGCCGTCCTGCCCTTGATCGGCCGGATCGCAGATGTCGTCGGCAGGACGCCTGTACTGGTCGGCGCGCTGCTGTTGTTCGCAGTGGGTTCGCTGATCACGGCATCGGCGTACGACCTCTCCCTGGTGGTCACCGGACGATTCCTGCAAGGCGTAGGCGGTGGCGGTCTCGTGCCGGCCACCCTTGCCCTGGTTGCCGATCTCTGGCCCGCCGAGAAACGCGGACTGCCTCTGGGTGTGGTCGGAGCCGTCCAGGAACTCGGGTCGGTCCTCGGCCCGCTACTGGGCGCCGCTGTCCTGGCCGTAGCTGACTGGCGCTACATCTTCTGGCTCAACCTGGTTGTAGCCGTTGTGCTTGCTCTGCTGTTGCGTGGGCTTCGGCGACCACCTTTGTCAGCCGCGGTCGGTGTCCTTGCTTGCATAGCGCTAGGGCTCACCCTGACCGCACCAGAGCGATTAGCGAGCGGGATAACGCTGGGCCTCCCCTTCGTACCGTTCACTGGCGAGTCACGGCTGCTCACCCCGATCGGCGTCGTCACGCTCGTACTTGCGTTGCTCTGGCTGGCCATGGTTCTCCTGCAAGCCCGCGGCCGGTACCGCGGAGTGTTGAAGCAGGTAGACCTCGTCGGGGCATTCCTGCTGGCTCTAGCCCTCGCCGGCGTCGTCCTTGCTTTCGCCACGGCCGATCCAGAGCGCGAGGTGATGGCCCCGGCCGGTCCATGGCTCCTGGTCGCCGCAGCTTTGTTCGCGATCGCCTTCGCCCTGTGGCAACGCCGTACTACGCACGCGATCGTCCCGCCCGGGTTACTCGGGCCCAAGGCGGCCTGGGGATCTCTGCTGGTCAGCTTCCTCGTCGGAGCGGCTCTGATCGCGGCACTCGTCGACGTCCCCGTCTTCGCCCGTACTACGCAAGGTGGTGGCCAACTGGCCGCCGCACTCGTACTGCTGAGGTTCCTCATCGCGCTGCCGGTCGGCGCGGTCGTCGGCGGGTGGCTGACCCGGCGGTACGGGCTCGGCCTGATCAGCGGGCTCGGGCTCGGGCTGGCCGGCGCGATGTTCGTCCTGATGGCGTTCTGGGAGCGGGACGCACTGAAGCACGCTCCCGCGACGATCGCGCTGCTGGTCTGCGGGTTCGGCTTCGGGCTGGCGTTGTCCCCCGTGAACACCGCGATCCTGGCGGCCACCCGGGCGGACAGCCACGGACTCGTCAGCGCCCTGATCGTGGTGGCCCGGATGGTCGGCATGCTCGTCGGTGTCTCTGCCCTGACAGCCATCGGCCTGCGCCGGTACTACACCCTGGTCGACGACATCCCCTCCCCGAACGAGCTCTGTCCGACCGCGCCGGGAACGTGCCGGCCTTTCATCGACGCACTCCGGGAAGCAGCGATTTCACAAGTGCACACGATCTTCGCCGGAGCGGCGGTCTGCGCGTTCGCGGCGGCAGTACTGGCTGTTCTGCTGCTAGGGCGGAGCCGGGTTGTCCACAGGTGAGAATCATCATGAGGACGACCGGCTCCACTCGCGTACCGTGATGGGCGTGAGCGCACCAACCCAGGCGACCGGACGGCCGGGCCTCTGTTCGACCATCTGCCGGGAGCTGCGGGAGCCGCTGCCCGGGACAGCCGTCGTGGCCACCGGCTGGCTTCTCGTCGAGCAGCCGGGGCCGTGGGGCAGCAAGGCACCGACGCAGAGCCACCTCGACCCGGACTTCGGCGCGAAGATCGATGCT
>NZ_DASRXP010000162.1:0-13413 GCF_035687465.1 Kribbella sp. | reverse complement strand
TCAATCAGCCTGTGCCATGTCGCCACCGGACAGACAGACGCGATGCTCGAGTTCGCCAAGGGCTTCGCGACCTGGGATCTATACCCCGGCCACTACATTCTTGAGGCTGCCGGAGGGGTCGTGGTCGACCTCGACGGCCGGCCGATCGCTTTGGATGGCAGATTCGATACCAGCGAGAAGGTCACGGCGGCAATGACCACGCGCCAAGAATTCGTCGCAACCGCGAGTCCTGATCTGGCCCGGGAGATCCTGGAGTACTTGCAACCAACGCAGGACTGACGTACTAGGTCAGGACATGCGGGTGGGTACCCAGAAGCGGAGTTTGCCGTGGCGCTCGTCCTCCAGTTCGCCGCCGGCCGCCTCGATCACCTTGCGGGAGGGGTCGTTGTTGTTGTCGCAGGTCACGAGGGCGGGATCTATGCCCAGGCGGGCCGCGAACGGGAGGGACTGGACCAGCATCTGGGTCGCGTAGCCCTTGCGCCGGGCGGACGGGCGGACGACGTACCCGATGTGGCCGCCGAGCTCGTTGAGGGCGGGGGTCAGGCGGTGCCGGATAGAGAGTCGCCCGAGCCACTCCTCACCGTCGACGAACCAGAGCACGGTTTGGTGCACCAGGTCCGGCGGGAGCGGGGTCTCCTCGTCGGCCTCGGACTGGATCGTCTCGATCAGATGAGCGAACTCCGCCGGGTCCTCCATCTGGGCCCGGGTCCAGGAGCTGTCGAACCCGTGCGCACCCATCCAGCGGTCCTCGTGCGGCTCCAGCTCGTCCCAGGCTTGCAGGAAGGAACGGTGAACGGCAACGGTCGGCTCGATGAGGGTTGGCATAAGCCAAGTGTCGCAACACACGCGACCGTCTTATGTGGAGGGCCGCACGAGGTTAAGGTGCGGACATGGCGAAGGCACCGAGAGTTCT
The DNA here is from genome assembly GCF_035687465.1 of Kribbella sp. Taxonomy (NCBI): domain Bacteria; kingdom Bacillati; phylum Actinomycetota; class Actinomycetes; order Propionibacteriales; family Kribbellaceae; genus Kribbella; species Kribbella sp. The sequence goes on along the minus strand of NZ_DASRXP010000162.1, from coordinate 12,500 downwards.
GGGAATCGTGCTGGCCGGCGGCGAGGGGAAGCGGCTGATGCCGCTCACGGCGGACCGGGCCAAACCGGCCGTGCCGTTCGGGGGCAGTTATCGCCTGATCGACTTCGTGCTGTCCAACCTGGTCAATGCGGGCTACCGCAACCTGTTCGTGCTGACGCAGTACAAGTCGCACTCGCTGGACAGGCACGTCACCGTCACCTGGCGGATGTCCACCCTGCTCGGCAACTTCGTCAGCTGCGTGCCGGCGCAGCAGCGGCTCGGCCCGCAGTGGTACCAGGGCAGCGCGGACGCGATCTACCAGTCGATGAACCTGATCGACGACTTCAAGCCCGACATCATCGTGGTGTTCGGCGCCGACCACGTCTACCGGATGGACGCCTCGCAGATGGTCGCGGCGCACATCCAGCGCGGCAACGGCGTGACCGTGGCCGGGATCCGGGTGCCGCGGGCCGAGGCGTCGGAGTTCGGCGTGATCAAGACGGCGGAGGACGGCCAGGGCATCGCGGAGTTCCTGGAGAAGCCGGCCGATCCGCCCGGTCTGCCGGACTCCCCGGACGAGACGTTCGCCTCGATGGGCAACTACGTGTTCAGCGCCGACGTCCTGGTCGAGGCACTGCGCAAGGATGCGGCTAACCCGGCGTCCCGACACGACATGGGCGGCGACATCGTCCCGATGCTGGTTGCCGAGGGCAAGGCGGGGGTCTACGACTTCAAGGACAACGATCTGCCCGGCGCGCTCGATCGGGACCGCTCGTACTGGCGCGACGTCGGCTCGCTGGACTCGTACCACGAGGCGCACATGGACCTGGTCTCGATCCAGCCGGTGTTCAACCTCTACAACAACGACTGGCCGATCTTCACCTCCCACCCGCAGCTGCCCGGCGCCAAGTTCACCGACAACGCGACGGTGGGGGAGTCGATCATCTGCGCCGGCTCGATCATCACCGGCGCCTCGGTGGACCACTCGGTGCTCGGGCCGAACGTGATCGTCAGCTCCGGCGCGACGATCGAGCGGTCGGTGATCATGGACAACTGCCGGATCGGCGCCGACGTCGTCCTGAAGAACGTGATCCTGGACAAGAACATCGTGGTCCCCGACGGCGTGCAGATCGGCGTCGATCCCGACCTGGACCGGGAGCGTGGCTTCTCCGTGTCCAAGGGCGGTGTCACGGTGCTCGGCAAGGGTCAGGTCATCGAGGCGTGACAGAGTCTCAGGCTGACGACCTCGATTCGGCCGATCCGGGCCACCGGGACCTGTTCGACATTCCGCCGGCCGAGGGCGGCGACTTTCCCGATGTGGCGTACTTCGCCGGGAACTCGCTCGGGCTGAGGCCCAAGGCGACCCGCGAGGAGTTGCTGGAGGACCTCGATTCCTGGGCCTCGCTCGGCGTCGAGGGGCATCTGGACGCGGTCCGGCCGTGGCTGCCGTACCACGAACTGCTGACCGGCCCGGCCTCGCGACTGGTCGGAGCGCTGCCGAGCGAGACCGTGGTGATGAACTCCCTGACGGTCAACCTGCACCTGCTGATGGTGTCGTTCTACCGGCCTACGCCCGAGCGGTTCCGGATCGTGATCGAGGACTCCGCGTTCCCGTCGGACAGCTACGCGGTGCGATCACAGACCCGCTTCCACGGGTTCGATCCCGACGACGCGGTGGTCCGGCTGCGACCACGCGAGGGTGAAGACTGCCTCCGTACTGCGGACGTCGTCGAGCGACTCGGATCCGACGTGGCGCTGGTGTTGCTCGGCGGGGTGAACTACCTGACCGGGGAGCTGATGGACATCCCGGCGATCACGGCCGCCGGTCATGCCGCGGGCGCTGTGGTCGGATGGGATCTCGCCCATGCGGCCGGGAACGTGCCGTTGTCCCTGCACGACTGGGACGTGGATTTCGCGGCGTGGTGCTCGTACAAGTACCTGAACTCGGGGCCGGGTGCGCTCGCGGGCGCGTTCGTGCACGAGCGGCACCTCGGTTCGGACGTGCCGCGGTTCGAGGGGTGGTGGAGTACCGAGGCGGCCACCCGGTTCGAGATGACCGCGGTGTCCCGGCCGCCCGCGTCCGCGGATGCCTGGCAGGTGTCGAACCCGCCGATCTTCTCGCTGAGCCCGGTGCGGACCTCACTCGAGCTGTTCGACAAGGTCGGCATCGGGGTGCTGCGAGACCGCAGCGTCCGGCTCACGGCGTACCTGGAGAAGTCGTTGGCGCAGATCCTGCCGGAGCGTGCGTTGCAGCTGATCACGCCCGCCGATCCGAACCGCCGGGGTGCCCAGCTGTCCCTACGGATTGGCGCCGGTACTGCGGGGGAGCTGGCCCGGCGGCTTCGGCATGAGTTCGGGGTGATCGCGGACGCCCGCGAGCCCGACGTACTGCGGCTTGCGCCTGTTCCGCTGTACTCGACGTACCACGACTGCTGGCGTGCTGTGGAGGCGCTGGCCCGAGCCGTACCGGAGACCGCATGACAGCCGAGCGTGTCGCGATCGTCGGGGCCGGCCTGACGGGCAGCCTGCTCGCCTGCTTCCTGGCGCGCCGCGGCCTCACGGTGGCGTTGTACGAGCGCCGGCCCGATCCGCGGGTGGGGCAACCCGAGCGTGGGCGGTCCATCAACCTCGCGATCTCCGAGCGCGGGCTGGACGCGCTGCGGCGGATCGACCTGGTCGACCAGGTGATGGCGGACGCGTTGCCGATGAAGGGCCGGATGATCCATCCGGTCGAGGGTCCGCTGGACTTCCAGCAGTACAGCGCGAGCGGCGCGCGGGCGATCAACTCGATCAGCCGGGGCACGCTGAACAACGCGCTGCTCGATGCCGCCACCCAGGCGCCCGGGGTGGAGGTTCACTTCGAGCACCGCTTGCTCGAGCTGGACTCGCAGGGCGGGCGGATGGTGTTCGAGACGCCCGCAGGCAAGGTCGAGGAGCATGCGGACGTGGTGCTCGGCGCCGATGGCGCGGGGTCGGCGGTCCGGGGTGCGTTGCTTGCCGAGGGCATCTTGAACGAGGAGGTGGACTTCCTCGATTACGGCTACAAGGAGCTCTCGATTCCTGCTGTGGGTGGGGAGTTCGCGCTGGATCCGGGTGCTCTGCACATCTGGCCGCGGGGCACCTCGATGATGATCGCGTTGCCGAACCCGGATCGCTCCTTCACCTGCACGCTGTTCTGGCCGGCCGGGAGTTTCGATGCCCTCAGCAATGAGGGTCTGATCGAGCGGCACTTCGCCAAGGAGTATCCGGATCTGTTGCCGTTGGCACCGGGGTTGGTGGACGACTACCTGCACAACCCGGTCGGAGTACTGGGGACCGTGCATGCGTCGCCGTGGCAGGCGCACGGGCGGACCGCGTTGATCGGGGATGCCGCGCACGCGATCGTGCCGTTCTACGGGCAGGGCGCGAACTGTGCGTTCGAGGACGTGGTCGAGCTGGATCGCTGCCTGGACGACACCGCGGGTTCCTGGGCGCGGGCACTGCCGCTGTTCGAGCACCGCCGCCGGGAGAACACGGAGGCGATCGCGGAGATGGCGCTGGCGAACTTCGTCGAGATGCGGGACAAGGTGGCGTCGCCCGTCTTCCGCCTCGGCAAGCGCATCGAGCACGCACTGGAACGCGCGCTCCCCGGGCGCTACGTCTCGCGGTACGAGCTGGTCTCCTTCTCCACCACCCCGTACGCCGAAGTCCGCCAACGAGTCCACCGCCAACACCAGTTCCTCGCCGCCGCAGTCCTCCTCGGCGCCGGAGTCGTCGGCGCGGCGGCCCGCATCGCTCGTTCCGAACGAAGAGTCCGCGACACGGGAGGTCGGCGATGAGCTTGTGGAGTCCTTCGCTTTTGACTGGGCAGGCTGGCGAGCCTGGTCTGTTGCGCAACTTTGTCGGCGGTGAGTTCGTCGATGGGGGTTCGACTTTCGCCAAGCTGAGTCCGGTGACTGGCGAGCAGATCTTCGATGTGGCCGAGGCTGACGAGGGGGTGGTGGATGCGGCCGTGGCGGCTGCGCGGGCGGCGCTCGACGGGCCTTGGGGGCGGATGAGTGAGCAGGAGCGGGCGGTGGTGCTGCGCCGGGTCGCCGACGAATTGGAGCGACGGTTCGACGATCTGATCGCGGCCGAGGTCGGCGACACCGGCAAGTCGATCAGCCAGGCGCGGACGCTCGACATCCCGCGCGGCGCGGCGAACTTCCGGGCCTTCGCGGACTTCGCGACCACCGCCGCCACCGAGTCGTACAGCACCACCCTGGCGGACGGCCGCCGCGCGCTGAACTACGCGGTCCGCAAGCCCGTCGGCGTGGTCGCGATCATCGTGCCGTGGAACCTGCCGTTGCTGCTGCTGACCTGGAAGGTCGCCCCGGCGCTTGCCTGCGGCAACACTGTGGTGGTGAAGCCTTCCGAGGAAACCCCTTCCTCGGCGACCGTTCTCGCCGAGGTGATGGCGGCGGCCGGAGTACCGGCTGGTGTTTTCAACCTGGTGCACGGGTTCGGGCCGTCGTCGGCGGGGGAGTTCCTGACCAAGCATCCCGGTGTGGACGCGATCACCTTTACCGGCGAATCCGCCACCGGCAGCGCGATCGCGAAGGCCGCCGCGGACGGGGTCAAGGCCGTCTCCTTCGAACTAGGCGGCAAGAACGCCGCCCTGGTCTTCGCCGACGCTGACCTCGACGCCGCCGTCGAGGGATCCGTCCGCTCGGTCTTCACCAACGGCGGCCAGGTCTGCCTCTGCACCGAACGGCTCTATGTGCAACGCCCGGTGTACGACGAGTTCTGCGCCCGGCTGGCGCGGCGAGCCGACGAACTGACCTTCGGCTGGCCCTCCGACGAGACCACGGTCAACATGCCGCTGATCTCCAAACAACACCGCGACAAAGTCCTCTCGTACTACGACCTGGCGCGTTCCGAGGGCGCGCAGGTGCTCGCAGGCGGCGGCGTACCGTCCTTCGGCGACGCGCGCGATGGTGGTTGCTATGTGCAACCGACCGTGGTCACCGGGCTGCCGGCCGACGCGCGCACGAACACCGAGGAGATCTTCGGCCCGATCTGTCACATCGCCCCCTTCGACACCGAGGAGGAGGCTCTCGCCCTGGCCAACGACAGCCGCTACGGCCTCGCCGCCACCGTCTGGACCCGCGACGTCGGCCGCGCCCACCGCGCCGGCGCCGCCCTCGACGTCGGCATCGTCTGGGTCAACACCTGGTACCTCCGCGACCTCCGAACCCCGTTCGGTGGCATGAAACTCTCAGGCATAGGCCGAGAAGGCGGCACCCACTCCCTCCACTTCTACTCCGACCTAACCAACGTCTGCGTGGAGCTCTCATGAGTGGCGCGCATGTGGTGGTGGGGAAGGCGGTGCCTCGGGGGCGGTTTCCGCATGTGAAGGTGGTGAACGGGTTCGCGTTTGTGTCGGGGACGTCTAGCCGGTTGCCGGACAACACGATTGCTGGTGCGGTGGTGGATGAGTTCGGGACGACCGCGTTGGACATTCGGGTGCAGACGCGGGCGGTGATCGAGAACATCCGGGACATTCTTGGTGCGGTCGGGGCTGGGCTGGAGGATCTGGTCAGCCTGACGACGTATCTGGTGTCGATGAACGACTTCGGTGGGTACAACGAGGTTTATGGGGAGTTCTTCGATGAGAGTGGGCCGGCTCGGACGACGGTCGCAGTACATCAACTGCCGCATCCTCAACTACTGATCGAGATTCAAGCTGTTGCGGCCGTTCCGCAGAAACCTGGAGAGGTGAGCTGATGGTCAACCTGGAGTCGACGAACTTTCCGGAGTGGGTCGAGGAGAACAAGCATCTGCTGAAGCCGCCGGTCGGCAACAAGCAGATGTTCCCCACCGGGGACGACTTCATCACGATGGTGGTCGGCGGGCCGAACCAGCGGACCGACTTCCACGTGGATCCGTACGAGGAGTTCTTCTACCAGATCCGCGGCACCATGCACGTCGACGTGATGACGGACGACGGCCCGGGGCGGGTGGACATCAACGAGGGCGAGATGTGGGTGCTGCCGCGGAACACGCCGCACTCGCCGCAGCGTGACGCGGACTCGATCGGTCTGGTGATCGAGCGGGTCCGGGAGCAGGGCACGCTGGAGAAGTTCCGCTGGTACTGCGCCAACTGCAACGCGATCGTGCACGAGGTGGAGCTGCAGGTGACCGACATCGTCGAAGACCTGCCGCCGGTGTTCAAGGCGTTCTACGACAGCGAAGACGCCCGCACCTGCCCCAACTGCGGCACCATCCATCCAGGCAAGGGCTAGAGCGTGACGGGACCCGTCGTCGACGTTCACACGCATCTGGTGCCGAAGGGGTGGCCGGATCTGGGTGCTGCGTGTGGGGGAACGGGGTGGCCCTGGCTGCGGATCGACTCCGAGCGGGCGGCGATGATCATGGTGGGGGAGAGCGAGTTCCGGCCGATCGGGCCGCAGACCTGGGATCCCGCCACCCGGCGGGCCGATATGGATGCCGATGGCATCGATCTGCAGGTGGTCTCGCCGACGCCGGTGTTCTTCGCCTACGACCGGCCCGCGGACCAGGCCGTCAAGGTGGCACGGATCTTCAACGACCTGACCCTGGAAACGCTCGCCGGGGACACCAGACTGATCCCGTTCTGCCAGGTACCGCTCCAGGATCCCGACGCCGCCTGCGAGGAACTGGACCGCTGCCTGGCCGCGGGGCACGCCGGGGTGGAGATCGGCAACCACGTCGGCGACACCGATCTCGACGATGCCGGGATCGTTGCCTTCCTTACCCATTGTGCCGAGGTCGGTGCGCCGGTCCTGGTGCATCCGTGGGACATGCCGGGCAGCCCGCGGCTCGATCGCTGGATGGCGCGTTGGCTGACCGGGATGCCGGCCGAGACCCATCTGTCCTTGCTGGCGATGATCCTGGGCGGCGCGTTCGACCGGCTGCCGGTGTCGCTGCGGATCTGTTTCGCCCACGGAGGTGGGAGTTTCGCCTTCTGGCTGGGCCGGCTGGAGAACGCCTGGCACCGGCGCGGAGACGTAGTACGAGGGTCGTCATTGCATGCCCCCAGCCACTATCTCGACCGGTTCTTCGTCGATACGGTGGTTTTCGAGCCTTCTGCTCTGCGGCTGCTGGTCGATACTGTGGGCGAAGACCAGCTGATCGTGGGCAGTGACTACCCGTATCCATTGGGTGAACGGCCGGTCGGGGAGGTGGTTCACAAGGCGGGCTTCCTCACCGACGGTCAGCGGCACAAGCTGCTGTCCGCCAACGCGATGCGGTACTTAGGGAGGTCAGGTCTGCATGAGTGAGGACCGCTCTGTCCTGAGCAGGGAGTCGCGCGAGCCGGACGAGCAGTTGCGGTACGGCGAGCACGAGGACCACGTGATCGACGTCTGGCACGCCAAGGAGTACCGGCCCCTGGTGGTGTTCGTGCACGGGGGATTCTGGCGCCCGGAGTACGACCGGACACATGGCCGCCCGCTCTGCGAGGCGCTGGCGGACGAGGGCTGGCCGGTGGTCTCACTGGAGTACCGGCGCGAACCGGGGCAGCCCGACCTGAGCACCACCGACGTCCGGGACGCGATCGATCGGCTGCCCGACCTGGTCGACGTGCACGCCGGGTATGTGCTGGTGGGCCATTCCGCCGGCGGGCAACTCGCGTTGTGGGCCGCGTCGACGCACAACCCGGTCCGGCTGCGCGGAGTACTGGCGCTGGCGCCGATCGCGGATCTGCTGATGGCGGATCGGCTCGGGTTGGACGACGGCGGAGTACGGGACTTCATCGGCGACGGCATCCGCAACGACCTGGACCCGGTGCACCTCCCGGCGTCGATCGCACAGGTCGCCATCATCCACGGTACGAATGACACCGTGGTACCGCTGTCAGTCACGGAATCCTTCGTGACGGCCCACCCCACCGCCCGCCTCCACCGCCTCACCGGCACCGGCCACTACGAACTGATAGACCCCCGCACCGAAGCCTGGCACCAACTAACCACCGAACTAACCAAGTTCACCGGCTAGTTCTTCAGGCCTCCGGGCGTTTGACGGCTGCTAGGAGGCCGTCGCCGCAAGGGAGGAGGGCGGAGACGAGGTCGTCGTCCTCGCGGATGGCTCGGATCAGGTCGCGGATGGCGGTGGTGTCCGGGTCGCGGTGGGCCGGGTCGGCGATGCGGCCCTCCCAGAGGGCGTTGTCGAAGGCGACGACGCCGCCGGGGCGGAGCAGGCGCAGGGCCTCGTGCAGGTAGGCGGTGTACTCACGCTTGTCCGCGTCGCAGAAGACCAGGTCGTAGTGACCGTCGGTGAGCCGGGTGACGACGTCGAGGGCCGAGCCGGCGATCAGCCGGAAGCGCTGGGAGGGGACGCCTGCGTCCAGGAAGGTCTTACGGGCCAGGCGCTGGTTCTCCGCGTCGATGTCGACCGTGGTCAAGGTGCCGTCGGTGCGCATTCCGCGCAACAACGCCAGGCCGGAGACTCCCGTGCCGGTGCCGATCTCGACGACCGCCTTCGCGCCGACGGCCGCGGCCAGCATGCTGAGGGCCGAGGCCGCACCAGGGCCGATCGCGGACACGCCACTGTCCTCAGCGCTCACCCGGGCACCGGCGATGACGTCGTCCTCACCGGTGTAGTCCTCGGCGTAAGCCCAGGATGCGGGGTCGATGCCCGTGGCGATGATGCCCTCCCTGATCCATGCCGCTGCGGTCTTCATCTAGGCCGAAGCCTAGCGTCCCCGGGTCCGCCTTTCGTGTCTCCCGCGCTGAGACTGCGCACTCTTGCTCGTAACTTCGGGGCTTGAGCAGATATGATCGAGCGAGTCGGGCGCAGGTCCAGGAGTTCAAGGGGGTGTCGGGTGATGCGGTGGTCAGGAGCGGATGACGTCGATGCCGGCTTCCTTGAAGATGGCGAGCTGGGACTCGTCCGCCTGGGCGTCGGTGACGAGCGTGTCGATCTCGCTCAGCTCACAGATCCGGGCGAAGGCGCGCTGGCCGAGCTTGGACGAGTCGGCCACCACGACCACCTTGGCGGCCCGGCTGACGATCAGCTGGTTGATGTTCGCCTCACCCTCGTGGTGGGCGGTGGCGCCGGTCTCGTCGATCCCGTCGACGCCGATGAAGGCGATGTCCAGGGACAGGTCGGCCAGGATCCGGTGCGACAGCGGGCCGATCATCTCGTAGGACTGCGGCCGGGCGACGCCGCCGGTGAGCACCATCTTGACGTGCGGCCGGACGATCAGCTCGTTGGCGATGTTCAGCGCGTTGGTGACGAGCGTGAAGGCGGGCTCGCCGTGCTCGGCGGACAGTTCCGGCCGGGTCGCCAGGGTCCGTGCGACCTCGGAGATCGTGGTGCCGCCGTTCATCCCGATCACCATGCCGCGGCGAACCAGGGTGGCGGCCGCTTGCGCAATCCGCTGCTTCTCCGACGCGAAACGCGCAGTCTTGTAGCGCAGCGGCAGGTCGTACGAGACCGCGTTCGCGACGGCGCCGCCGCGGGTCCGGGTGAGGAGCTGCTGCTTGCCCAGGTGGTCGAGGTCGCGCCTGATCGTCGCGGCGGACACATGCAACTGCTCGGCGAGCTCGTCGACGTCGATGGCGCCCTTCTCGGCGAGCGACTCGAGCAACGTGTTCAGCCGTTCATAACGCTTCACCCGGGGCTCCTCCTTCACAAGTTCGGTCAGCCGGACGGCTGCCGGTTGGCACCATTCGATCACGTTCGAGCAGTTTCGACCATTACATCTCCGGAGACGACATGACCGACACCCCGTTCGTGAGCACTGAGATCGCCACTCAGCCGGAACTCTGGCGGCAGGTCTCGTCCGGTTTCGCGCAGTACGGTGGCGCATTGCCCAAGCCCGGTCAACGAGTTGCGGCGGTCGGCTGCGGTACGTCGTGGTTCATGGCGATGGCGTACGCCGCGCTCCGGGAGGACCTCGGCCAGGGCGAGACCGACGCGTTCGCCGGTTCGGAATTCCCGGCCGGACGCCAGTACGACGCAGTTGTGGTCATCAGCCGCTCAGGAACCACAACCGAAGTACTCGACCTTATCCGTACTACGACCCAGCCGACCGTCGCTATCACTGCGACGGCCGGGTCGCCGATCGTCGAGTTGGCGGACGAGACGATCCTGCTGGACTTCGCCGACGAGCAGTCCGTTGTGCAGACCAGGTTCGCGACCACCACGCTGGCGTTGCTCCGCGCGTCCGTCGGCCAGGACCTGACCCAGGCCGCGGCGGACGCCGAGACAGCCCTGACTATCGACGTGGACGAACTGGCGAAGCTCGAGCAGGTCACCTACGTCGGCTCCCGCTGGACCCTGGGCCTTGCCCACGAAGCTGGCCTGAAGCAGCGCGAGGCGGCCGCGGCTTGGACCGAGGCGTACCCGTCGATGGACTACCGTCACGGCCCGATCGCGATCGCCCAGCCAGGCCGAGGCGTCTGGATCTTCGGCGAGCCGCCGGCAGGCCTGATCGACGACGTCACCGCCACCGGCGCCACGATCGTCCACCACGCCGACCTCGACCCGATGGCATCCCTGGTGATCGCCCAACGGGTCGCCGTCGCCAAGGCGCTCGCCCTGGGCCTCAACCCAGATCAGCCCCGCAGCCTCACCCGCTCCGTCATCCTCGACTGAGCCGGGCTGCAGTCACAGGGGACGTGACGGCCCAGCCGTCAGCCCAGGCTTTGAGCAACACGGGTTTCCTCCTTGAGTGAGCCAAGGCCGGCTAGCCAGCCGAAACACGAGGCGGCGAGGACGGTCGCCGCCACGAGCAGTAGTGCCGTATGCGTTCCCACTGCCGGAACCAGCAGTCCACCGGCGACCTGCCCGAGTGCAGCCGCGCCGACACGCAGACTGGCGGCGGTGGTGCCTACCCGGCCCTGCAGTCCAGTCGGTGAGTACTGCTGTCGGGCGGTGAACATCGCGGGAAGCATCGGCCCCTCCAGCAGTCCAGTAGCCGCGACAATCACCAGCAACACCGCAAGGCTTTCCGCAAGCGACCAGGACGCGATTGCGAGACCGCAGGCCGCGATGCAGACGATGACCACCCGCTCGGGCCGCCACCGACTCTGGAATCGCCCCAGCAGCACGGCCGTCGTTACGCTGCCGATCTGGAGTGCGGTCCACAGGTAGCCGGCGGCAGATCTCGGCGCCCCCAGCTGCGCCATGTGCAGCGGAAGAGTGATCAGCAGGATGCCCATGGCAACCATCACTCCTGTCGTGGCCACGGTCGACGCGCGGAGCCTCGGCGTGCGGGCCAGGTGCTTCAGGCCGCCTGCCACCGAAGTCAGGAAGCTTTCCCCAGTTGCAGCGGCGCCGGCAGGGAGAACTGGCAGTCGCATGATCGCGAAGATGCTGCAGGTCGCGGTGACCACGATGACGACCGCAGCAGCCTCGACGGAAACAGCCGCCGCGATAGTGGCTGCTGCCGCCGGGCCTGTGACCGTCGCTGCGCCGAAGCTAGCCGCCTCCAAGGAGTTGGCGCGGACCAGCAGCGGCTGCGGAACCAGCGACGGCAGCATGCTCGTGAAACCGCCAGTCACCATCGGCAGTGTCACGCCGGCGATCGCCGCCAGCGCAGGCGTCATCCAGTGGGAGCTGTGACCGACCACGGCCAGCATGGCGAGCATCACGGCTCCCAGCACTGCCTGGTTGATCCCGAGGGCGGTCCGGCGGTACGGCGTCCGGTCGAGCCACGCGCCGAGGATGGGACCGGTGATCATCGCAGGAAGGGCGTAGGCGGCTCCCGTGAGTCCGGCGAGGGCGGGACTGTCTGTGCGGTCCAGGACGAGCAGAACCAGGGTGAAGGCGACCATCTCGTCGCCCACTCGGGCAAGGGTGGCAGCCAGGTAGTACTGCGGCATTCCTCGGACGGCCAGTAACTGTCGCATCGAGGTCTCCTGTAACGCACAGATAGCAGTTACGCGTTACGCTAGCAAAGGCGTTACGCTGCCGCCACCCGAAAGGAGCACGATGGAAAGCCTGCAGACGCCGGACCGGCTGGTCAGGCTGGCGGTCGACCTGGTGAACACCCGGACCGCGAATCCGGAGCAGTTGACCTCACCGCAGACCGTCCGCCAGTTCCTGCTCGATCACGGCGAGTCCGAGCCGATCACCCTGGACGACGACGATCTCGCCCAGGTGCGAGTGGTCCGTGAGCTCATCCGCCCGGTCTTCCACTCAGAACCGGCCGACGCCGCCCGCATCCTGAACCACCTCCTCGCCGAATACGCAGTACGGCCCTATCTGTCCGATCACGACGGCTCACCCTGGCACCTGCACGTGGCGAAACCCGGCGCGACCTGGGCCGACTGGTTGGCAGCCGGTACTGCGCTCGGCCTCGCCGGGTTCGCCGCGGCGCACGGATTCGAGGCGATCGACGCGTGCGCCGCGCCCGACTGCGAACGCGTCTTCGTGAACCCGGCCGAGCGCCGCCCCCGCCGGTTCTGCACTCCGACGTGCTCGAGCCGCACCCGCGTCGCGTCGTACCGGGCCCGCCAGCGCGGCTGAGACCAGCCCGTCAGCGAGATCGCGCTCGTCAGCGAGCCTGCTTGGCC
>NZ_DASRXP010000161.1:0-7849 GCF_035687465.1 Kribbella sp. | reverse complement strand
GTACAGCGCGCTGTCCTACGCGGACGAGCGGGTGCCGATCGACCATGTCGACACCCGGGCGCTCTCCGCGGCGACGGGGTTCTACGGCACCGCGCGGGACCTGGTCAGCTTCTTCTCGGCGCACCTGCCGGGCGATGACCGGCTGCTGACGGATGCGTCGAAGCGGTTGATGCAGCATCCGTTGTGGAAGACCGGTGAGGACGAGGCGCTGCGGTACGGGCTCGGTCTGCAGATCTCGAAGATCGGCAAGCGGGACGTGTTCGGCCATGGGGGTGGATATCCGGGCCACATCACGAGGTCCCTGGTCGATGGCGGGCGCCGGCTGGTGGTCTCCGTGCTCACCAACGCGATCGATGGTGGCGCCGCGTCGCTGGCCGAGGTCGCGCTCAAGCTGATCGATCTCGCCGGCTCGAAGGTCCGGGGCGATGGTGGTGAGCTGGCTCGCTTTACGGGTCGCTACGCGAACCTCTGGGGCGTCTACGACATCGTGCTGCTCGGCGGTCGCCTGTACTCGATGGATCCGACCGCACCCGACCCGACAGCCGAGCCGCAGGCTTTGGAGCTCGACGGCGACACGTCCCTGCGCGTCACCACCGGTTCCGGCTACGGCGCGTACGGCGAGTCCTTGCGCTTCACCTTCACCGCCGACGGCAAGGTGGAATCCCTCCGAGGTCCCGGCGGCCTCCTGGCCTGGCCACTCGACACCTTCACCCTCCCACCCCGAGTCAAAACCAGCGCCTGACGTCCGATCTCGTCGGGCTGCTCGCGGCTGCGGCCGCCGGCCGCATCCGCCGGTCTGCGGCCGGCGCACACTCGCCGCCGGCGGAGTCGGCGCGGTCCCTCCGGGGGGAGGGCGATTAACGTGCTGGTATGACCATTCACGGGGATCACCCGTTCTTGCCGCCGGAGTCGGAGCGCAGTCCGGTCCGGCGCCTCCGCGGGCGGCTGCCTTCGCCGGTCGGTCTCTGGACCAGCTCGTACGCCGGGAAGCGGTCCGGGCTGACCGTGTCGTCGATGCTGGTGGCGGACGGTGATCCCGGCGTCGTGCTCGGGTTGATCGACCCCGACTCCGACCTCTGGGGAACGTTGCGGCAGGCAAAGACCGCGGTAGTCAGCCTGCTCGGCGGACCACATCAGCAACTCGCGGACGCCTTCGGTTACGTGGCTCCCGCGCCCGGCGGCCCGTTCCGGATGATCGAGTGGACCGACACCGAGTGGGGCCCGGCCCCGGTCGGTGTCTCCACCTGGGCCGGCTGCCGCCTGCTCTCCCCGGACCCCGAGGAGATCGGCTGGTCCCTCCAGGTCCAGTTGGAGATCGCCCACGTCGAGCTCCTCCCCGACGACATCCCCCCACTCGTCCACCGCCGCGGCCGCTACACCGTCCCCACGGAAAGGTAGCGGCTAACCGAGGTGTCGAACGACCTTCGCCGGTACGCCGACGGCCAGCGTCGATGGCGGGATGTCGCTGGTGACGATCGCCCCTGCTCCGATCACGGAGTCCTCTCCAACGGTCACCCCTTGCAGGATCATCGCCCGTGCGCCGATCCAGACGTTGCGCCCGATCCGGATCGGGGCCGCGGTGATCCCGGCGCGACGCGTCCGCGGGTCGACCGGATGGCCGGAGGTGATCAGACTGACGTCCGGTCCGATCATGACCTCGTCCCCGATCCCGATACCGCCGATGTCGTTGAGCCGGCAGCCCTGGTTGATGAAGACGTTGCGGCCGAGCCGGATGTTGATCCCGTGGTCGGAGTACACCGGCGGGATGAGGTTGAAGGTCTCGTCGACGGGCTGACCGGTCAGCTCACTCCAGGTGGCCCGGATCGCCTCGCGATCGTCGTACGGAAGAGCGTTGAGCCGCTCGGTCATCCGGATCGCCTGTTCGACCCTTTCGCGGAAACCGTGGAGCTCTGCTACGCCTGTATCGGTCCAGATCTTGGCCATGCATCTCCCTCATGGTTCGTGCGCCGGCAAGCCACCTTAGAGTGCTGGGTATGAGAGCGACCACGATCCATGCTCCGTTCGACGTCCGGCTCAGTGAGGTCCCGGACCCGGTGATCCAGAAGCCCACCGATGCTGTGGTCAAGATCGTTGCCGGCTGCATCTGCGGCTCCGACCTGTGGTCCTACCGCGGCGAGAACAAGATCACTCCGGGCAGCAGGATCGGGCACGAGTACGTCGGCATCGTGCAGGAGATCGGCGCTGACGTCCGGACGGTCAAGCCGGGCGACTTCGTCGTCACACCGTTCGTCGCGAGCGACGGGACCTGCCCGAACTGCCGCGCGGGACTGCAGTCGGTCTGCCAGAATCTGATCGGCATCGGCTCCAAGGGGGCCGACGGCGGCCAGGGTGAGTACGCGAAGGTGCCGTGGGCGGACGGCACGTTGGTCGCCACCCCGGAAGTGCCTGACGACTCGCTGGTCCCGTCGCTGCTGACTCTGTCCGACGTGATGGGAACCGGCTGGCACGCAGCTCGCTCGGCTCGGGTCAAGGCCGGCGACACCGTCGTGGTGGTCGGTGATGGTGCGGTCGGTCTGTGCGGTGTGCTCGCTGCCGTCCAGATGGGTGCGGAACAAGTTGTTGCCCTGTCGCGGCATGAGCCCCGGCAGAAGATCGCCCGGGAGTTCGGAGCCACGCACATCATCGCCGAACGCGGTGACGCGGCGAAGTCCGCAGTACTGGAGTTGACCGGCGGGGTGGGCGCTGACGCAGTACTGGAGTGTGTCGGTACGGATCAGTCGTTCAAGACCGCCTTCGACGTCGCTCGGCCGGGGGCGACCGTCGGGTTCGTGGGCGTACCGCATGGGGTCGAGGTGCCGATCCGGACCATGTTCGGCCGCAACATCGGACTTTCCGGCGGAGTCGCACCGGCGCGGGCTTACCTGCCTGAGCTGATGGTGGACGTACTGTCAGGCGAGATCAATCCCGGACTGGTGTTCGACCAGGAACTGCCGCTGGCAGAGGTGGCCGAAGGCTACAAGGCAATGCACGAACGGCGCGCGATCAAGACCCTGCTTCGTCCCTGACCGGGCAGGGCGCGCCGCCCGTTCGCGCACCATGAGCGCGCTCTCATACCAGAGGTGCGCAAGGCATCACGTCTGCGCAACGCGCCTGCGCGGAGCGTTGACACCTGACCGGCCCCGTGCCCAGAGTTGGGCCGTCAAGAGGGCATTCGTCGTCAGACAGCTCCATGAGCTGATCGGAGTGTGAAAAAATGCGTGGTGGTTGGAGCAAGACCTTCGCGGTGGTGGGTGCCGTGGGTCTTCTCGCGGTCAGTGCCTGCGGAAACAGCGACGACAGCGGAAGCGGGGACTCGGCGAGCAAGGACGTCACCGTCTTCACCTGGTGGGCGGACGGCGGCGAGAAGGCCGGCCTGGACGGTCTGGTCTCGGTGTTCGGCACCGAGTGCAAGGACTACAAGTTCGTCAACTCCGCGGTCGCCGGTGGGGCCGGCGCGAACGCCAAGCAGGTGCTCGCGAACGACCTGCAGGCGAAGAACCCGCCGAGCACGTTCCAGGCGCACGCCGGCGCCGAGCTGGGTGACTACATCAACGCCGGCCAGGTCGACGATGTCAGCAGCCTCTACACGGAGTTCGGCCTGGACAAGGCCTTCCCGAAGAACCTGCTGGACAACCTGACCGTCGACGGCAAGATCTACTCGGTGCCGGCGAACGTGCACCGCGCCAACGTGGTGTGGGCGAACCCGGCAGTGCTGAAGAAGGCGAACATCGACGCCACCAAGGCGCCGGCTTCGGTCGACGCGTGGATCGCCGACATGGAGAAGCTGAAGGCGGCCGGGGTCAAGACCCCGCTGGCGACGTCGAAGGGCTTCGCCGAGGAGATGGTGATGGAGGCCGTGCTGCTCGCCGAGCTCGGTCCGGACAAGTTCACCGGTCTTTGGAACGGCAAGACCGACATGGCCGGCGCCGACGTCACCGCCGCGCTGGAGAAGTTCAAGAAGATCCTCAGCTTCAGCAACGTCGACCGCGAGGCGATCGACTGGCCGGACGCGCTGAGCTACGTGAACAAGGGCCAGGCGGCCTACACGCTGATGGGTGACTGGGTCGCCGCGCAGCAGTTGGCTGACAAGGTTCCGGACACGGCCTACACCTACTGGCCGGCCCCGGGGACCGAGAGCTCCTTCCAGTACCTGGCGGACTCGTTCACGCTGCCGACCAACGGCAAGACGCCGGAGGGCGCGAAGTGCTGGCTGAAGGTGGTCGGCAGTGCCGATGGCCAGAAGGCCTTCAACACCAAGAAGGGCTCGATCCCGGCTCGTTCCGACGCGGTGGCCACGGACTACCCGAAGTACCAGCAGGCCGCGATGGCCGACTGGAAGTCGAAGACCATCGTGCCGTCCTGTGCACACGGCTCCGCCTGCACGCTGGCCCAGAACAACAGCATCCAGTCGGCGATGGGTCAGTTCAGCAGTGGGATGGACGTCGCCACGCTGCAGAAGGCGCTGGTCACGGCCTCCAAGCCGAGCTGATCGCAAGGTGGTGACGAGTCCGCTGGCTGACACTGATCGGGAGTCCTGAGCATGCACGGAAGAATCCGCACCTGGGGGCCAGGGGCGCTGGTACTGCTGCCCACTGTCCTGCTGCTCGGGTACTTCGTCTACGGGTTGATCGCCTGGACCTTCAACACCTCGTTGACGGACAAGCACAACGCCCGGCCGGTCCCGACCAACCATGTCGGACTCGACAACTACGTGAACCTGTTCGGTGAGGAGCGGTTCCTCAACTCGCTGAAGAATCTCGGCGTGCTCACGGTGGCGTTCATCGTGGGCACGCTGATCTTCGGCGTGCTGTGGGCGTTGCTGCTGGAGAAGGGGGTGGCCGGCGAGAGCATCTTCCGGTCGGTCTTCCTGTTCCCGATGGCGATCTCGATGATCGCGTCCGGCGTGGTCTGGGGCTGGTTGCTGAACCCGTCCCAGGGCGACGAGGCGCGCGGTCTGAACCGGTTGTTCTCGATCCTCCATCTGAATTTCCTGGAGAATCCCTGGTGGACCGCGGGAAGCCGGTGGACGACGATGGCGTCCATCGCGCTGCCCGCGGTCTGGCAGCTGTCCGGCTACATCATGGCGTTGTTCCTCGCGGGGTTCCGGGGCATCCCGCCGGAGCTGCGCGAGGCGGCCCGGGTGGACGGGGCCAGTGAGTTCAAGCTCTACCGGTACGTGCTGTTCCCGCAGTTGTCGCCGATCGCCCTGTCGGCGCTGATCATCCTGGGCCACATGTCGCTGAAGCTGTTCGACCTGATCTACGCGATCACCGGGCCGAACCAGTTCCGTACCGAAGTGCCGTCGGTCTATCTGTGGAACACCTTGCTGAGCAGCGACATGGCCAAGGCGGCAGCGATAGCGATTGTGCTGCTCGCCGTGGTCGCGGTACTCGTCATCCCCTATGTGGCCTACACCGTCCGGCAGGAGACTGAAGAATGACCGTCGCAGAGGCCCCGGCCGCAACCGGTAAGGCTGCAGCGGCGATCAGCCAGAAGCCGCAGCGCAGTACGATCAGCGACGGGTCGACCAGGCGGAGCCGGACGGTTCGGTACGTCCTGCTGTTGCTCTTCCTGTTGTTCGTCCTGACGCCCGTGTACGTCGTGGTGATCACCAGCTTCAAGACCTCCAGCGACACCACCGCAGCCGCGCAGTGGTCGTTGCCGGAGACCTGGACGCTGGAGCCGTGGCGCAAGGCCTGGGACGTACTGCAGCCGTACATGGTCCGCTCGCTCTCGTTGGCGATCCCGGCAGCCGTGATCTCGTCGCTGATCGGCTCCGCGAACGGGTTCGTGCTGGCCCGCTGGCGCTTCCCCGGCTCCAACCTGGTGTTCGCCCTCATCCTGTTCGGCATGTTCATCCCCTACCAGGCCGTGATGCTGCCGCTGCGGCAGACCTTCCAGGACCTGGACGTCACCCGGGGTGTGCCGACGCTGATCATCGCGCACGTCATCTACGGGTTGCCGATCTGCACGCTGATCTTCCGGAACTACTACGCCACTGTGGTCCCGAACGAGATCATCGAGTCGGCCCGGGTGGACGGCGCCGGGCTGGTCCAGACCTACCTGCGGATCATCCTGCCGATCTCGATCTCCGGCTTCGTGGTGACGCTGATCTGGCAGTTCACCTCGGTCTGGAACGACTTCCTGTTCGCGCTGTTCCTGACCCAGCAGAACAACGGCCCGGTCACCCTCGGTCTGGCGGCCCTGTCCGGCGGCCAGAAGGTGGACTACGCGGCGAGCATGGCGGGCGCGCTGATCACCTCGTTCCCGACCCTGCTGGTCTACATCCTGCTCGGCCGCTGGTTCATCGGCGGCCTGATGGCAGGCGCCCTGAAGGGCTGATTCCCGTACTACGGTGTGCGGGCTGTAGGTGGTTCGTCACGGCGTGTCGACGTCGTTGTCCACAGGACGCGCGCACTGCCCTGCGGGGAGCGTGGGTTCGGCGGTAATCTCGCCAGAGTGACCAAGTCACGAGGCCGGGACGGACGTGGCAGCCATTTGAGGCTGGTCGGCTCCACTCCGGGTCCAACCCCAGGAGAGTCGCCGGTGGGTGTCGGGGGTACAGACCTCGACACCACACCGAGTGTCGCTGTGCTGGAAACTCTTCAGGAAACGCTGCTGCTGGACCTGGCCGCGGCGCCTCCCGCCCTGCACCCGGTGATCGCCGAGGCCTCGGTCGCACGGTCGGCCGCACTGCTGGCAGACCAGCTCTGGCCGGCCGGGCAACCCGACGAGATCGGTGAGGTCGAGCGGTTCTTCTGGGCGGATGCGGCGCGCGTGCTGGGCGAGCGCAGGGACGTGGATTCCTTTGTGTTGTTGACGAGTCTGGCTCGCACAGTGGGTCCCGCCGGTCGCCTGCCCTTGCAGCGGGCGCATCTGTCGAGGCTGCGGAACCAGCCCGGCATCCCCGACTGGGTGGGACGGATCGCGGGCTTCCGGCTGACCAGTGCGATCGTCTCGGAAGATGTCACCGGCGACGGACTGAGCGTCGTACTGGATTACGACGACGATCAGCACCCGCACACCGTGGTCGTGTTCGTGGACAACAACCTGGGCGCGGTGGCGAAGGACGTATTCGTCGGGCCGCCGATCGACCGGGTGGTGGAGGCGTATCAGCGGGGCGGTCGCGTTACCGTGCGTACGGTCCGTCCGGCGACGGCCGCGGGGATCATCCTGCAGGCGCTGGGGGAGACGCACGACCACGAGGATCCACCGGTGACGGAGGATTTCGAGTTCTTCTCGGGGCTGTTGGTGAATCGGCTGACCCAATTGCCAGAACGCCCGGTCCGCCCGCCGATCCGGCCGCAGTTGTCGGCGAGGCAGCGGGACCAGTTGGTGGACGAGTTCCTGGAATCGCGGCACGCGGTCGGCCTGCCCGACGATGCCGCCGACATCGCCCGGCTGTGGATCGACCATGCCGTGGACCGCACGGTGGGCGGTCCGCTCCGCGTCAGCGCCGTACTGGTCGAGCTTTTCCTTTCGTACTGGCTGCCGCGCAAGGTGCTTGCCGACAGCACCTATTTTGCCGCGGTGCCGTTGGTGGTGAAGGCGTGGCTCGAGTTCGCGGGGGAGCGGACGGAGCTGGATCTGGATGCGATCGAGGAAGCCGTCGATGCCGTCGAGGTCTGGACTCCCGCGCTGGAGGCTGCGGCCCTGGCGGACCCGATCGGGTCGAAGTCGGGTGAGCGGGTCTTCCTCGACGACGGCGGTGCGGACCTCGAGGATGCCTACCGGACCTTGGCTGGTCTCGGTGCTCCACCACGTCCCGACCTCCGCGGCCTCGACAAGTCCCAGGCCGCAACCTTGTCCGTACTCGCACCCCACGCCTGGCTCTTGGCCGGTGAAATCC
>NZ_DASRXP010000160.1:0-3054 GCF_035687465.1 Kribbella sp. | reverse complement strand
TCACGCCCTCACGCGGGCAACCCAGCATTCACCGACATCTACAAAGCGCTCGACCAGATAGCGGCGGACGACCGAGACATCCTGCTCTCGGGCCCGCTCACGCTACCCCTGCCGGGCCTGCCGAGTGCCAGCGGCGAAGGGCGCAGGTTCAAGGCGGCTGTCCGCGAGGACGTGGAACTCATGGTTGCCCGGGTCCCAATACTCTCCTCGCTGTGCGTGCCGCTGAAGGTAGTCCTGCTAGTGGTTCCTCCACCGCAGGGCAAGGATCTGGACAATCTGGCTCTCGCTGTGCTCCCGGCGCTACAGGACGCCCTCAACGCACCGGACATCACTGCCTACGAGGTCATCGAACTGAAGAGGACCGCCGACGATCCACCGTCCGGCCTTGTGCGGATTGCGCTGGGCAGCGGCAGCCGGGACGCGAGCACCTGGCAACGAGCGACGGACTATGTGGCCGAGCGCATCGAGCTGGCCTGAGCAACCCCGCGCTACATGGAGTTGCCGGGTCGGCCGTGTGCGAGACCAACGAATACTGCACAGTTTGATAACGCCTACTCCCAACGGTTCGCGTTGGCCTGACCCCGAACGACGTCGACCGCTTGGACAGATAGCTGTTTCGTCGTACTTGTGGATAACCGCCACGCCGCCACGTCGCTCTGGGGCAAGCTATTGCTGTCGCCAGCCGCGACCCGCGCCACTGCCGACGGAGCGCATGCCCGCACAGCGTCGAGTCATGAATCCCACGACAGAAGGCAGGTCCCGGCTGGCGACCCGACGCATGCTGCGGCTACCGCCCGGTCCAGACCCAGATGTCCGAACCTGGCCGCTCAGGGCGGTAGCCGAGTGCCCAGCCCTGCACGTCGTTCGGCGACCGATGCATCCGCTCGGCGGCACAGCGGCGTTCTTCCCAGTCGTCCAGGTAGAAGACCTGGCCGTTGCCGGGTCCTCCGGACAGCCGGATCGTCTGCTGGTTCCGAGCCATCAGCCTCGCCGCCGATCACCGTCACGTTGCTCTGATGATCACCGGGGCTGCCGACAGAAACCCATCAGGCCGTGGACATGTTCACGGTTAGCCGGTGGGTGTTTGTGGATGCGGAGTTCGGCGCTGCGGAGC
The DNA here is from genome assembly GCF_035687465.1 of Kribbella sp. Classification (NCBI taxonomy): domain Bacteria; kingdom Bacillati; phylum Actinomycetota; class Actinomycetes; order Propionibacteriales; family Kribbellaceae; genus Kribbella; species Kribbella sp. The sequence goes on along the minus strand of NZ_DASRXP010000160.1, from coordinate 1,940 downwards.
CAGCTGGTCGTGCCGTCGGCGTGGCGGACGCGGCCGATCCACTCGCCGTCGCGTTTGTTGAACACCCACGCGTCCAGCAGGCCACCCGGCTCCCACGTGGCCCGGTCGACCGGCTGCGGCGCGTCGAGTCGCCGCACGGTTTCCGCAGGGCGTGGGCCGTGGGCGTCGTATTGCAGCTCCAGATCGGCCGCGAGCTGGTGTGCGGCGGCTTCGGGCAGCCCGCGGCCCCTCCAGCCGTTGCTGGCTCCGTCCCACACACCGAACTGGCCGGCTTCGGTGTCTGGGCGCACCTTGAATCGTCCGAACATGATCCCAGGATGCCATCAATCGAAAGTATGTTCTACTGGAGTCTGGGTGGCCGGACAGGGCCATTCACGCGGGGAACGGGAGGTGGTGACGGTGGGCTACAACAACCCGCCGATCCCGTGGTCTGAACTGGAACGGACACTATCGGACCGTTCCCGACCGGACGGGCACGGCGGCCGCCCGGTCGAGGCTGACGGCGGCGACAGCCCGGCCTGGTCCCAGCACCGGGCGCCGTACGCGCCGCCGCAGGTCGAGAAGGCGCAGCGCCCGGCCGGTCCGGTGACGCCGTACGCGGAGCTGCACGCGCACTCGAACTTCAGTTTCCTCGACGGCGCCTCGTCGTCGGAGGAGCTGGTCGAGGAAGCCGTCCGGCACGGCCTGCACGCGGTTGGCCTGACAGACCATGACGGGTTCTACGGTGTCGCGCGGCTGGCCGAGACCGCCGCCGCCTACGAGATGGCGACCGTGTTCGGCGCCGAACTCTCGATGGGACTGACCTCGCCGCAGAACGGGGTCGCCGACCCCGAAGGCTCCCACCTGCTGGTGCTCGCCGAGGGACAGGAGGGCTATCACCGGCTGTCCGGCGCGATCACCGAAGCGCACCTGGCCGGCGCCGAGAAGGGCCGCCCGGTCTACGACCTCGAAGACCTGGCCGCCTGCGGCCGCGACCACTGGCTGATCCTGACCGGCTGCCGCAAAGGCCTCGTCCGTCAAGCGTTGTGCGGTTCGCAGCGTGGCGACAGCCTGGCCGCGGCCAGGGAGCTGGACCGGTTGACGGCGCTGTTCGGCAAGGACCGGGTCGTGGTCGAGCTGATCGACCACGGCTATCCCGCCGACTCGACCATCAACCACGCCCTGGCCGACCTCGCTAGAGACGCCGGCCTGCCGATCGTGGCCACTGGCAACGTCCATTACGCGGCGCCGCGGCGCCACAAACTCGCTTCCGCCCTCGCCGCCGTGCGGGCCCGTCGGTCGCTGGACGAGATGGACGGCTGGCTCCCGGCCGGCCCGACAGCGTTCCTGCACTCGGGCGAGGAGATGGCTCAGAAGTTCCGGAACTTTCCCGGCGCGGTCGCTCGGTCGGTGGAGCTGGCGGACCAGTTGGCGTTCAACCTCCGCAAGGCCAAACCCAAGTTGCCGAAACAGGAGGTCCCGGCCGGGCACACGCCCATGTCGTGGCTGCGGCAGTTGGTGATGGAAGGTGCCGCCGAGCGGTACGGCACCCGCGAAGAGCGCCCCGACGCCTACGAGCGGCTCGAGAAGGAACTCGCGGTGATCGAGGCGCGTGACTTCCCGGGCTATTTCCTGATCGTGCACGACATCGTCGCCTTCGCCCGCTCCCAGGGGATCCTCTGTCAGGGGCGCGGGTCGGCGGCGAACTCCGCCGTCGTCTACACCCTCGGCGTGACCGCGGTCGACGCGATCCTGTACGAGCTGCCGTTCGAACGGTTCCTCGCCTCGACCCGGGAGGAGGAGCCGGACATCGATGTCGACTTCGACTCCGACCGTCGCGAGGAAGTCATCCAGTGGGTCTACACCAAGTACGGGCGCCGGAACGCCGCCCAGGTCGCGAACGTGATCACCTACCGGCCGCGGTCCGCGGTCCGGGACATGGCCAAGGCCTTCGGCTACTC
>NZ_DASRXP010000159.1:0-4620 GCF_035687465.1 Kribbella sp. | reverse complement strand
GACGGTGCCGTCGACTGCCAGCCAGTGGTCGAGCCTCGCGCGGGGCGCTTCCGGGCCTATCTGCCCAGACGCGCGGCGGCTGAGCTAGCGTGCCGCGCATGACTGAAGTGAGGAAGCCTGCGCGGCTGAAGGTCGGGGATCGGGTGGCGGTGGTGGCGCCGGCTGGGCCGTTGGCGGCGGAGAACGTGGAGCTCGGGACGAAGTACCTGGTCGACTGGGGTCTCGAGGTCGAGGTGATGCCGAGCGCGATGGCTCGGCATCACCGGCTGCCCTATCTGGCCGGCGACGACGCGCAGCGTGCTGACGATTTCCGGTCCGCGTGGCTGGACCCGCAGTACGCGGCTGTGTTCGCCGGACGCGGTGGGTACGGCGTGCAGCGGACGCTGCAGCACCTCGACATCGACGAGTTGGCCGGGATCGAGAAGATCTTGGTCGGCTTCAGCGACCTGACCGCGCTGCACGAACCGTTCAACGCCCGCGGGCTCGTCACTGTCCACAGCCCGATGGCAGCGTCCGTGGGTCAGCTCAGGGCGCCGGAGTCGCGCGACCGCCTGCGCGACCTGCTGTTCTCGCCCGAGTCGATCAAGGACCTGCTCGACCCGATCGGCGCGCGCACAGTCGTCTCCGGTACTGCGGAGGGTCGCCTACGCGGCGGCAACCTGGCCCTCCTGGCAGCAAGCATCGGTACTCCGACCTACGCGCGTCCGGCCGGGATCGTGGTCATCGAGGACGTCACCGAGGACGGCTACCGGGTCGACCGGCTGCTCACCCAGTTGCTCAGGTCCGGGTGGTTCGAGGAGGTGACCGGACTGGTGATCGGCGACTTCAGCGATGCCGACGATCAGGGCCTGGTCGCCGAGGTGGTCCGCGACCGGCTGGAACCACTGGGCCTCCCGATGGTCCAGGGCGCCGCCATCGGCCACGAAGAGATCAACCTTGCCGTCCCCCTGGGCCTCCCTGTCCGCCTCGACGCAACCGCGGGCACCCTCGCCCCGTTGGAGACCCCCTTCAAGTGAAGGGAGTCTCCAATGGATGGTCAGCGGTCGCCGTGCCAGGAGTGCCAGAGGGCGGCATAGGGGCCTTCGGCATCGACCAGTTCGTCGTGACCGCCCAGTTCGACGATGCGGCCGTCCTCGACCACCGCGATCACGTCCGCGTCGTGCGCGGTGTGCAGCCGGTGTGCGATCGCGACCACGGTTCGTCCCTCCAGCACGCCGGCCAAGGACCTCTCCAGGTGACGAGCGGCCCGCGGGTCCATCAGCGAGGTGGCCTCGTCCAGGACCAGCGTGTGCGGGTCCGCCAACACCAACCGGGCCAGCGCCACCTGCTGTGCCTGCGCCGGGGTCAGCGAGACCCCGCCCGAGCCGACCTCAGTGTCGAGGCCGTGCTCGAACCCGGCCACCCAGGCGTGAGCGTCCACCGCCCGAAGAGCCGTCCACAGATCGGCATCGGACGCCTCCGTCCGGGCCAGCCGCAGGTTGTCCCGCACGCTGCCCACGAACACGTGGTGCTCCTGGTTCACCAGGGCGACGTGACTGCGAACCTGCTCGGCCGACATCTGGTCGAGAGCTGCACCGCCCAGAGTGATGTCGCCCAACCGCGGCGAGTAGATCCCCGCTAACAGTCGGCCCAGCGTCGACTTGCCCGCTCCAGACGGTCCCACCAGCGCAACCCGGGCACCGGGCTCCACTGTCAGCGTGACTCCATGCAGGACGTCCCGCCCTTCCAGATAACCGAACCGCACCTCATCGGCGAGGACAGTCCGCCCGTCAGGCTCTGTCTCGCCACTGCCCTCGTCTGCCTCGACCTCACGGACCCCGACCAGCCGGGCCAGGGAGACCTGGGCCACCTGCAACTCGTCGTACCAGCGGATCATCATGTTGACCGGCTCGACCAGCATCTGGATGTAGAGCGCACCGGTGGTCAGCGCACCGACCGTGAGCCAGCCCTGGATGGCGAAGCCGCCTCCGATCACCAGTACTGCGGCCAGCGCGACCGTGTGGGTCATGTTGATGACCGGGAACAAGATCATCCGCAGGTAGAGCGTGTACCGCTCCCACGCCACCCACTGCCCGATCCGGGTGTCGCCCAGCTTGATCCGCCGGCTGCCCAGCCGGTGCGACTCGACCGTGCGGCCGGCGTCGACCGTCTCGGCCAGGCCTGAGGCCACCGCTGCGAAGCCCGCCGCCTCCGACCGGTACGCCGAGGGCGCGCGGCGGAAGTACCAACGGGCACCGATGATCAGGATCGGCGCGGCGATCACCAGAGCCACGGCAAGCTCGGGTGCCGTTACGACCAGGGCACCGATCAGCAACGACGCCCAGATCACCGCGATCGTCAGCTGTGGAACCGCATCCCGCATCGCGTGTGACAGCCGGTCCACGTCCGTGGTGATCCGGGACAGCAGGTCGCCTGTACCGGCGCGCTCGAGCACGCCCGGCGGCAGTGCGACCGAGCGGACCAGGAAGTCCTCCCGCAGGTCGGCCAGCATCTCCTCGCCCAGCACCGCGCCACGGAGACGCGTGAGCCGGACGAACACCGTCTGCAGCAGCAGGGCGCAGGTGAAGCCGAGCACCACGTACGGCAGGTCGACATCGGTCTCGCCTAGAGAAAGCTTCTCCACGACGTTCCCCAGCAGCCACGGCCCGACCATGCCGCTCAGGGCGGCTGCCGCGTTGACGGCGGTCAGCCAGCCGAAGGCCCGGCGATGCCGCTTGAACAGCGTCCTCAGGTAGGCCTTGACCGTGGGAGCACCGGCCACCGGCAGGCGAGCCGCGACCTGCGGCGCTGCCGGGTCGTACTCAGGGCGCTTCACACCGACTCCTCGAGGGTTGGCTCGTCTTCACGGGTGACGACCGCGCGGTAGCGGGGGTTGCCGTGCACCAGGTCGTGATGGGTGCCGATGGCATCGACTTGACCGTCCGGCACGAACACCACCAGCTCTGCCCGGTCCAGCATCAGCGGGCTGGAGGTGAACACCACCGTGGTCCGGCCGGTCCGGAGCAACCGGAGGCTGTCCGCGATCCGCACCTCGGTGTGCGCGTCCACCGCGCTGGTCGGTTCATCCAGCACCAGCACTGTCGGGTCCACGTACAGCGAGCGGGCCAGAGCCACTCGCTGACGCTGTCCGCCGGACAGGGATCGCCCGCGCTCGGTGAGAACCGCTTCCATCGGATCGGTGAGACCATCCGGCAGCGACTGACGCAGTACGTCCATGATGTCGGCGCACTGGGCTGCGTCGAGCGCAGCCTCGGGGGTGACCGCGCCGCTCGAGGGCACGTCGAACAGCTCGCGGACAGTGCCGGACAGCAGCACCGGATCCTTGTCCTGCACCATTACTGCGGTCCGAGCCGACCCCAGCGGGATGTCGTCCAGCGCAACCCCGTCGAGCAGTACCGAGGCTGTCCCGGGCTCCGCCTCCGGGCTGTGGCCGCCAAGACGGTCCGCAAGGCGGCCGCTGGCGTCCGGATTACCGCAGACCACCACAATGAAGCTCCCGGCGGCCACGGCCAGACCAGAGACCGGGTCGACCAGGTCGCCGTCGGGCAGCTGAGCCTCGCCGGTCCCCATCGCCGCGTCGGTCCGCTGCAACGACAGCACTCGCGCCGCGCGCCGTGCCGACACCTTGGAGAAGATGAAGGCGCTAGCTGCCTCCTCGAAGGTGTGCAGCGGCACCATCATGAAGGTGATGAACCCGTACGTCGTGACCAGCTCACCGACGCTGATCCGGCCGGAAATCACCAAGCGCACTCCCAGCCAGACGATCAGCACCAGGAAGATCCCGAACAGGAGCACCTGCAGGGCGGCGATCAGCGACCACATCCGTGCACTGCGGACCGCGCTCGCCCTGTACTCCTGCGAGGCCGCGCGGTACCGCTCCAGGAAGAGCTGCTCGCCACCGATGCCCCGCAGTACGCGCAGACCGGCGACAGTGTCGGCGGCGAGCTCGGTGGCCCGGCCGCCCGTCGCCCGCTGGGCGTCCGCCCGGCGCTCAGCCGGGCCCATCAGCGGGACGATCGAGAAGGCCAGCACCGGTACTGCGACGGCGACCACCAGGCCGAGCTGTGGTTCGTAGAAGAGCAGCCCGATCACGACCGCGAAGCAGGTCAGCAGGGCGGCGGCGAACCGGCCGAGCACCTCGACGAACCAGCCGATCTTCTCGACGTCGCCACTGCTCACCGCGACCACCTCACCGGCGGCGATCCGCCGGGTGAGCAGCGAGCCCAGCTCCGAGGCCTTGCGGAACAGCAGTTGCTGCAGCCGGGACGCAGTAGCGATCCAGTTCGTCACCACGGCGCGGTGGAAGAAGGAGTCCGCGGCGGCCTTCGCGGCACCGAAGGCGAGCAGCAGCAGGCCGGACAGGATCAGCCGGGGCCAGGACTTGTCGATCACGGCCTGGACGGCCATGCCGACGGCGACGGGCGCTGCCGCGATCCCGCCGAAGTAGAGCACGCCCCAGCCCACCGAGATGAGCTGCCCGCGGAGCTGCTGATGTTCGAGCCAGAGAATGAGTCGGAGACCGGACCGGGTGTCAGGCACACCCGGATCGGCGAACGGAATGAGGCGCAGCGACATGACGTCCCAAAGGAGGCGTAGGGGGTTTCGAGACACCTGACCAGG
>NZ_DASRXP010000158.1:0-2698 GCF_035687465.1 Kribbella sp. | reverse complement strand
ACGGTCATCGCCTCGGTGCGGTCGATCACCAGGGTGCCGCCCGACGGCAGCCACACCTTGCGGTCCATCGCCTTGGTCAGCTGTTCGTCGATCCGGTGGACCGCGAACACGTCGGGCCCGTCCGGTGAAGCGGGTTCGTACCTCGTCATCCGCGGTACGAGCTCGGGCGCCACGGTGTTCACGTAGTCGTCGATGGTCTTCCAGGCATCGTCACCCGAGACGATGAGTCCGGAGTAGTCCTCGTTGAACAGGTCGCGAATGACCTTGACCAGGACGTCCGGCTCCTCGTAGAGCGCCACCGCGGCGCCCGCGGCCTTCCCGGTGACGTCGGTGGCCTTGGCCTCGATCTCGGTCCAACGCTCCTGCAGCCGGTTCACGTCGGTGCGGATGTCGGCTTCCTTGACACCCTCAGACGCGGTTCGAATGATGACGCCTGCGTCGGCGGGGACCACTTCGCGCAGGATCTCCTTGAGCCGCTGACGCTCGGTGTCGGGCAGCTTGCGGCTGATCCCGGTCGACGATGCACCAGGCACGTAAACCAGGTAGCGCCCGGCCAGCGACACCTGCGTGGTCAGCCGGGCACCCTTGTGCCCGACCGGGTCCTTGCTCACCTGCACGATGACGTATTGGCCGGGCTTGAGCGCCTGTTCGATCTTGCGCTGTGAGCCACCGAGTCCGGCGGCCTCCCAGTTGACTTCACCGGCGTATAGAACGCCGTTGCGGCCGCGGCCGATGTCGACGAACGCGGCTTCCATGGACGGCAGCACGTTTTGCACGATGCCGAGGTAGATGTTGCCGACCAACGACGCAGATCCAGCCGAGGTGACGAAGTGTTCGACCACGACGCCGTCCTCGAGCACGGCGATCTGCGTGTAGCGGGCGCCCTCGTGCGGCGGTTCGGTGCGGACCTTGTCGTGGACCACCATCACCCGGTCGACGGCTTCGCGGCGGGCCAGGAACTCGGCCTCGCTCAGGATCGGCGGGCGGCGGCGTCCCGCGTCACGACCGTCGCGACGGCGCTGACGCTTGGCCTCCAGCCGGGTCGAGCCCGCGATGCCCTGGATCTCGTCGGATTTGTCGGGCTTGTCGGCCTTGCCCCCGCTGCGCGGCGCCCGCTCGTGGACGACGGTGTTCGGCGGATCGTCCGGCGAAGCGGCCTCGCCGCCCTCGCCCCCGCTGGACTTGCGCCGCCTGCGGCGACGGCGGCGTCGGTTGGCCGGGTCGCCTGAGCCGCCGTCGTCATCGGCGCCGTCGTCGTCGGAGTCATCCGCGTCGTCGTCGGACTCGGCTTTGTCGCCCGCCTCGTCGTCATCTCCGTCGTCGTCGGCACTCTGCTCGCCACGGCCCCGGCCGCGACCGCGCCTGCCGCGGCGCCGCCTGCGGTTGGCCGGCCGCTCACCCTGGTCGTCGTCTTCGTCGACGTCGTCGCCCGCCGTGTCCTCGTCGTCTTCGTCGCCGTCCTCCTCCTCGCGCACCACTGGCACGAACGTGACGGGCTGCGGAGCGACGAACAACGGCATATATGCAGCCGGTTCCGGACTGCTGGGTGCGGCAGACTCGAGCATCAGCCGGGATTCGGGTTCTTCCTCGACCTGGGCTGCGTCGACGAATGCGGGCCCAACGGCTTCGGGCGGCGCGGCTTCCGCAGGAGTGGCGTCCTCCACGGGCGCCGTGTCTTCAAGGGGGGCCGTGTCTTCCGGGGGCGCCGTGTCATCCAGGGGGGCCGTGTCTTCCAGAGGGGCCTCGGGCTCGACGTCGTCGCCCGCCTCCACGGCAGCTTGGACGGCACCTGGGTCCGAATCCTCCGCAGGAGCGGAGTCCATGCTCAGTTGAGCTTGCGCGCCCTCGTCCTGCTGGGCGTTTTCGGATAGGTCTGCGATTTGGGCATCGTCGGCCACTTACTCTCCTCAAGCCCCCGGGCGCGTCTTGATCGACGCGGCCACGCGAGGGCTTCCGCTATGGGCCCGGGGACTTCTCCCGAGCTTGTTGTGGTCTCGCTCCGAGCGGTTCGTTGGGAACCCTCAGTGCCTGGCTGAATGATGACTGGACTCCGCGCCGCACTCGGAAAGTTTCCTAGGTGGTCGCGCACGTCTTAAGTCTTCATCCGGGCGACAGCCCCACTGTGGAGCAGGTCACCCGAGGCCAGTATCCCACACCGCCGCGGTGAAACCGACGAACCGGCCGCTTCAGCTAACGACCGGGGAACCAGAGTTCGATTTCGCGGACCGCAGAATCGGGTGAATCCGAGCCGTGGACGAGGTTGTCCTGGGTGACAAGTGCCAGGTCACCGCGGATGGTGCCGGGAGTTGCCTTCTCGACCGGATCGGTCGCCCCGGCGAGCTGGCGAAACGCCGCAACAGCCCGCGGACCTTCCACGATCGCGGCTACGACCGGACCGGACGTGATGAATTCCAGCAGCGACGGGAAGAACGGCTTGCCCTCGTGCTCGGCATAGTGCTGCCGGGCGAGGTCGTCGCTCACCGTCTTCAGTTCGAGGGCCGCGATGGTCAGGCCCTTTCGTTCGATTCGGCTGAGGATCTCACCCACGAGGTGTCGCTTCACACCGTCGGGCTTGACCAACACCAGAGTCCGCTCCGTCACGCGGCAGAGCCTACTCGTCAGTAGGCGGAACCTGCTGCCCGGGTAATAGGCCTTGTTCCTGACGGCGTCTGACCTCGGCGCGCAGGTAGGCGATCAG
>NZ_DASRXP010000157.1:0-16645 GCF_035687465.1 Kribbella sp. | reverse complement strand
CTCGGCGTTGCCCTTGCTGCGAAGGCGGGCCGCGCGTTGCTGATCATCGGATCGCTGACCTTGGCCGCTTCTCAGGCGTTGCTGTGGGCCGCAGTCCGCGGCGGCGACGCTCCCGGCTACTGGACGATCGCGTTGCCTTTGTTTGTGGGTGGACTGGGCCTCGGGCTTGCAGCTCCCATCCTCGTCAACGTCGTTCTGGCCGGCGTTCCGGGCAAAGACGCAGGAGCGGCAGGTGGCGTTCTCTCGACGGTGAACCAAGTTGGTGGGGCCGCTGGCATCGCCATTCTGGGCACCGTGTTCTTCAGCACCCTGGATACCCCCACCGCGGAGGTCGGCAAACTGGAGATGTTCAGCGACGCGTTCGCCGCCGTACTGCCGGTCGAGATCGTGCTCTATCTCCTAGCCGCCGCGCTAATGCTCCGGCTTCCTCGAACTGCGGCCGCCGGTCCCACCGCGTGACCCAAAAACTGCCCGGCCAACACCCAGGAGAACCGCGATGATCGAAGCGCACAGCTACGACGTGCCGAGCTGGCGGCTAAGGGCCGTATGGACGCCGTAGGCTCATCGCCATGGCGGCAACCATGGTCGATGTCGGCGGTTACAAGCTTGCGGCGGAGATCTCGGGGGAGGGGTCGCCGACTGTCGTCTTCATCTCTGGCACTGCCGACGCCGGCGCGCCCTGGGATGCAGCCATTGCGGCTCACCGGTCTTCAACAACGCTCGTCACCTATGCCCGCGCCGGAATCGGCGAAAGCGAGATGCCAGCTGACTCAAAACCGCGCTCGGTCGGTGCCGCCGAGGAGGAGCTCCGCGGCCTCCTTGCGTCCGCGGGCGTTGGCCGACCGGCTGTTCTAGTTGGCCACTCGTTCGGAGCGCTAATCGGCCTTTACTTCGCGGCGACGTGGCCACAGGATCTCGCTGGCCTCGTGATGGTCGACTCGACAGACATTCACCTGAATCTGGACATCGAGAAGCCTTGGACCGTCATCCCCGACAGCGACGAGGACGGAGGCATATCGTTCGACATGCTTGCGAGTGCGGAAGAAGTCGAGCGCAGTACGGGCCCCCTCGCTGTACCGAGTGTCGTCATCACCAGTCGGGTCGGTCGCTGGCTAGAGATCGAAAGCGTTGAGCACTGGCTTCCCTTTACCCGCGAGGCCCTGGAAGAACGATGGCAACGGAATCAGGCTGCGCTGGCGGCTGAGCTGGGCGTAGTACACAAGATTGCCCGCTTCGGCGATCACTACGTGCAGATCGACGATCCAACCATCGTCGCCGAAGCAATCGACGACCTCATCGACGCGGCTCGCCAGGCATGAGAACCACCCGACTTTCGGACGTCCCGACTAGCGGCCAGTTCGAGGATGCCGAGCTGGTCTGGGACTACCACCGGATGAAGCACGACCTGGAGCCAGTGGATGTCGGTATCGGCTTGGGCAGCCACGATCTCGGCGTTGCGACGTACGCGGCGCAGCTCTACCTGCAAGGCCTGTTCCCGAAGCTCGTCTTCACCGGAGCCAACAGTCGGACCACCACCGCAGGTTTCCCTCGCGGCGAAGCGGTCGAATATCGCGAACACGCCATGCGACTCGGAGTGCCAGCGTCCGCCATTTCAATCGAGCCTCAGGCTACGAACACCGGCCAGAACATCGCATTCACACGCGATCTTCTCGCCGGTAGCGGAGAGCCGGTCGGATCGGTGTTGCTGATCTCCAAGCCCTATATGGAACGCAGAGCCTTCGCGACCTGCCAGAAGATTTGGCCAGACGTACGGGTCCAGTGTGCTTCCGAGCCGATCGGGTTGGCCGGCTACATCGACGGCATCGGTGACGCCAGACTCGTTCTGGAGATGCTGGTCGGCGACCTGCAACGAGTGATCGAGTACCCAGCCCTCGGCTTCGCCATCGAGCAGCGTGTGCCCGACGACGTACACGCCGCCTACAAGCGCCTGATCGCCGCTGGCTACAACAGTCGGCTTGTGCGGTGAACCGTCGACCCGCCCGCCGCTCCAACTCTGTCGGCGATATGGGTCCTGGGGCAGACTGCCTGCATGGCCTTGTTTGAGTTGACCGCTGAGGGTGCGCTAGCAAAAGTTCCGCCGACGAACTTCGCCGCTCAGATGGTGCTCGAGCGGGCCGACCTGCAGTTGGCTCTACGCAGCCACATCGACGTGTTGGATCCCAACCTGCTGGTGGTGGCCGAGGAGTTTGGTGACTTTGCCGACCTACGTCGCCGCATCGATCTGCTTTGTGTCGATCGCGAAGGCGTGCTCGTAGTCGTCGAACTGAAGCGGACCGAAGATGGCGGACACATGGAGCTCCAGGCGCTTCGGTACGCCGCGATGGTATCGACCATGACATTCGATCAGCTGGCCGAGACCTACGGGCGCCACCTGCGCCAGACGGCCCCAGATCAAGCTAGTGCCTCGTCAAGCAACGTTGGGTAGGTAATCGGGTCGGCGGATCTTGGAGTCGGTGGCGAAGTGTCGTTTGGGTTTGGCGTGCTTGTTGCGCCAGCGGACGTAGCCGGCGATTGCGGTCTCTTGGGCGGTGTGGCTGGGGTAGTCGCTGCCGTCGAGGGTGAAGTAGCGCAGGGCGGTGAACTCGTACTCGATCCAGTTCAACCAGGACGCGTTGCTCGGCGTGAACACCAACTCGACCCCGTTGAGGTCGCACCAGTCGACGACCTCGGCCTTCTTGTGCGGCCCGTAGTTGTCACACACGACATACAGCTGCCCGGTCGGGAATCGGTCCCGGAGCTGTTTGAGGAACCCGAGGAACTCCCGCCACCGCTTGCGATCTCGGAACCGGTAGAACATCTGCCCGGTGGCCAGATCCAAGGCGGCGAACATGTGCCGCACCCCGCCGGTGCGGTTGAACGTGGCCCGCAGCCGGGCCGGACGAGCGGTGGGGAACCAGCCCCTGCCAGGCCTGGGCTGAAGGTTCAACGGGCCGAACTCGTCGGCACAGATCACCCGGCCGTCTGCCGGTGGATGGTCGTACAGGTTGAGGACGCGGGCCATCTTCTCGGTGAAGTCCGGGTCCTTGCTGGCCTTCCACGTCTTGGTCGCCTGCCACCTGATGCCCGCCGCACGGAGGATCTGGCGCACCGACTCGGTGCTGATGGCGATGCTCTTGTGCTCGGCCAGGTACTCGACCAGCTTCGACAAGCTCCACGTGGTGAACGGGCGGCCCAGCTGCTGCGGCGGAGTCTTGGCGACCCGGCAGACCGTCTCACGAACCGGGGGGCCGAACCTCGCCGGACGGCCCCCGCTCCATTTTGGGTCCAATGCCGCGAACCCCTGCTCGTTGAACGCGTGGATCACCTCCCGCGCGTACTGCGGCTTCATCGCGAACATCGCCGCCGCCTCCGACGCACTCCTACCCTGCCCAGACGCCAGCACGATCCCCGCCCGGCGTAACCGGACCCGGTCCTTCGTGGTCCGAGTGATCCGCACCAGACGCTGCGCTTCCTCGGGTTCCAGCGAGCGCACGAACACCTCAGGCTGTCGAGCCATCACCACCTCCGCAGCAAGCCTTCAGACTCACCACCGAACCGGTCAACCCGACACGGTTACAACCCCAACCTTTCTTGGAGAGGCACTAGCCGTGACGGAGAAGTTTGCCGAGCTGAGCGAGATCCTGCGAAAGCTGACAGGTATCGCCACCCGAGCCTGGCTGGAAGAGATTCACATCTCCGCGGAGATAGCCGAAGATTTGCAACGGTGATGTGTGTGCAAGATAATAACCTGTAGCAGCTGCGACTCAACTCGGTTATGGTTCCTACCACGTGCTTGCCATGGTTAAATGAAGTAAGAACTAAACAGCGTGGTGCTGGAGAGGAAACATCGTGAAGGAAGCTGGGGAGGATCCACGCGCCGCGCTTGCGAAATGGGCCAATAAAAGCGACGAGTGGCTCCGGTACATCGCGCGCCAGGTGATCGCGACGACCCGGGAGCTTCCGGCTACCGATATCGAGCACGCCTATAACCTCTTTCGTCAAGAGAAGCTGATCGACAAGCGAAAGCTGGACGTCGAACCAGAGTTGGCGGTGACTACCGGTCAAGATGAGGCCGAAGAACCGCTAGCTATCTCGAAGCTTTCTGAAGTGCGGGGCGTGAACGCACTTGTTCCCGGAGCGGTTATCGAGCCACACGCAGGGCTGACGATCCTGTTCGGCGAGAACGGGACGGGCAAGACAGGCTATGCGCGAGTCTTCAAGGCGCTCGCCAACAGTCGAACGGCCGACACTATCCTTGGAGATATTTCTGCCCATGAAGACCTGAGTAAGTCAGCTGTAATTGACTACACTCTTGGATCTGAAGCTCACCAGGTGACATGGGGTGGCGAGCAAGGGCTGTCGCCGTTCACGCGTATGTCGATTTTCGATAGCCCGGCCGTCAATGTGCATCTGGACTCAGACCTCGAATACGTTTACGTGCCCGCGGTTCTGTCGCTCTTCAACTATGTCAGCCACGCGATTCGAGCCGTACAGAATAAGCTGGATCAGGATATTGCCAGCTTGAAGACGGCAATCCCTGGTTTGCTCGCCCGGTTCCCGAGAGAGTCGAATGTTTATCCGCAGATCGAGACGCTGAGCGCTGCGACCGACCTAGAAGCGCTTCGCAAGCTCGCTACTTTTGGCGATGAACCCAGGACGCAGTTGGAACACCTCGTGCAGGCGGTTGCTGCGCTTGAGGCAAACACGGTGGCGGCCCAACTTCCGGTTCTGCAACGCCTTAGTGCGGTATTGCGGGAAGCGGAGACGGCAGCAAAGTTCTTGTCGGTCTTCGATGCGACGGCGTACAACGACAACTTGGACAAGCTCGCCGCATTCCGAGGCGATCAAATACAGTTGCGTGAGCAGCTTTTCATTGCGGCGTCGCTTCCGGCTGCGCCAGACAACACATGGTCGGCGTTCATTGCTAGCGGTGAGGCTACAAGCAGCACTTGCAGAGCGAAGGCGTGCACGACGAAGACCGCTGCTTGTACTGTCGTCAACCCCTTGCCGCTCCGGCGCTAGTCCTGCTCGCCCGATACAGCGAGTACCTGGAGGACAAGTTGAGCGGTGACATTCGAGCTTTGGAAGAGGCTCTGTCAGTGGCTCAGTCCTCGGTAAAGTCACTCATTGGTCCTGGCATGCTCTCGTTCATCTCGGAGCAAGAGGTTCTCGACGAACGCGTCCCGCAGTACGACCTACTTGCTCGGGTGAAGTCCTTGGGTGAAGCTTTTCAGTCCGCGATTGGTGAAGCCAAGCCGGTAGAGGCGAAGTGGACCGAGGAGGCTGCTGGCGCGTTGGGTGAGGTGCAGAAGGCTCGGATCGCGACGGTTACTCTGGTCGAAGGGGTACAAAAGCAGCTAAACGACCGTACGGCGGCCCTCAAAGAGAAGAAGGCCGAGCGAGTGGAACTGGCCGGGCGGGTGGAACTGGCCGCCGTCTGGGAGCAGGTTGAGTCAAAGGTCAAGGGTGAGGCACTGGCTGCCCGGATCGCGATTCTTGTCAAGAAGATGGCCGTCTACCTGCGACAGGTCACTGAGTTGGCTAAGAGCGCCAGTGATCAGCTTATCAATCAGAGTTTCGACACCTTGTTTGCTGAGGAGTGCAAGCACCTCCGAGCACCAGCGTTGGATGTTCAGTTTGTTGGTCGCGAGGGGAAGCCGCACCGCCGACGGACTCTTGGTGGAAGTTACAAGCCTTCAAAGGTGCTTTCAGAGGGTGAGCAGAAGGTTCTTGCTATCGCTGACTTCCTCGCCGAGGCGCGGTTGACGGGAATCACTGCTCCTATCGTCTTTGATGATCCAGTGTCGAGCCTTGACCATCGACGCATCAATGAAGTAGCACATCGGATTGCCGGACTGACTGACAACAACCAGGTGATCGTCTTTACGCATGACATCCTGTTCGCAACGAAACTACTGTCGCTGTTCGAGAAGTCGAAGCGCTGCACCTACTATGCTGTGACTGATGACGGGGGTAAGGGCCATGTTGCGCCTGCTACCGGGCCACGCCTGGATAGCCTCAGCGATTTGAAGAAGCGAATCAACAAGAAGATCGCGGCGGCCGAAGCCGTAGACGGAGAAGCGCGAGACGCGCTAATCCGTGAAGGGTACTCATGTATGCGTTCGTGGTGCGAGGTGTTCACTGAAGATGAGCTCCTCAACGGTGTTACGCGTAGGTATCAGCCGAATGTCCGGATGACCACTTTGCCGGATCTCAAGTTGGGAGCGATGAAGCCTGCGATCGACGTGGTGTTCCGCATCTTCGAGGAGGCTTGTAGGCAGACCGAAGCCCACTCGCAACCACTGTTGTCGCTCGGGGTCTCGTCGACGTTGGCTGACCTCAAGGCGCACTGGGCGGAGCTAGAAGCATGTCGTACCGAGTTCCTCGGGGCCTGATGTCGCGCCTCAGGGGCGTCCGTGCGAATCTCGCATCTTTATACCGGCGCGTTTCATCGCCTTGTAGGTTGTCGAGTGGTCACGACCGAGTCGCCTGCCAACTTCCACGAGTGAATATCCGTCGTTGTAGAGCATCGTTGCTCGTCTGAGTTCTGACTCCGTTATCCGCGGGTAGCGGACGTTGATGCCGGCTTCTCGGAGGACCTTGACGATGCTCTTCTGCTCAGCGAGAACATCGAGCCGATGGCTGCGGACGATGGCTGCGGCTTCGTGCTCGACCACGATCCCGGCCAGAATCTCACTGTCAAGCCTCTCGTCCAGCGTGTGAACTCGTGGGGTGGTGTGGCTTCGGCCACTGGTTTTGGGTGTTGTTTCAAGTGCGACTGGCAATGCCAGTTTTGGAGCTTCTCCAGCAGTAGGGCTGGTTCGAGTAACGGGACATAACCTCCACAATCAGTGTCGTTCTCGAACCGGAGCCGAATCAAGGCGACCAGAGCCCGATCCCCGAGAGGTTCTGGATGGAAGGTACGAACCTCGACAGACTGCCGTCAACGGATCTGACACCGTGTCACGCCTCGGTCAGGCGACAACGGATGCCGACTGGAAGAGATCGGTGGGCATGGGGTGGTCTAGGCGCCAGGTGATGGCGATTGGGCGGTCGCCAGTATGAGTGGTGTAGGTGGCTGGGCCTAGGAAGAGATAGGGGGAGGTGCCTAGCTCGTTGAGTTTGTGTTCGCGGGCGAGGATGAGGATGTTCGAGCCCTGGGCGCGGTGGTTGATATAGCGCTGGCCGGTTGCGGAGGTAGCCGATGTGGTGCTCTGGGATTCCCAGTGGAACAGCGTCGGGCTAATGGCGTAGTCGCGGTACATCGTGGTTGGGGAGTAGTCGGCCTCCGACTTCGTGAGGGTTACGAAGAAGGCGTCGATGCCGGATTCCTTTGAGGACAGAACCCCCTCGCGGAAGCTGCTTGGGCGGCGTTGGGGGCTCGCGTAGTTGAGGGCGGCGAGGATCTCTTCGCGTTGGTATCGCGCGTGTACGCGTAGTGGGATCTTGCTGAGCACGCCTGAGAGCTCGAGGGTTCGGTGTCGAGCGCGGTCCATGGCGAAGTCGACGACCTGGATCAGCTCGTCGCGTAAGGCTTGCTCTGCGCGGAGTGCGTCTAGACCAGCGTCGTATGAGGCGAAGCCGCCGCCGTCAGGCCAGAGGGAGAAGAAGAGCATGCGTGCTTGGTGGCGTTGCGACTCAGTTAGTTCGCTGTACGTGGGCGCTCGGTCGTCCAGGAGCAGGTTGTATGTCCGCATACGGTCTGGGTCGTCGACATGTGCGAGGGCGCGCACGCGTTTGAGCAGTTTGGATTCGCGAGTTGTGCCGTCACGCGTTGGAAGCCCTGCGTCTCGTCTGAGCGCCGTCCAGCTTCTTCCGCTGCGCAGGATGTCGCTGATGTCGACGCCGGCCTCGCGGACAAAGGTCGCTAGGTCCTGGTCACCATGGGATCGAAGTTCACTAGTCATCTCGCGCCAGCGTCCCGTGACTTGCGTGCGGAGGTTCTCTAGGACTCTTTCTTGCGAGACCTTGTCGAGGACGATTTGGCAGCCCGAAGGCAAGAAGGGGAACCCCAACTCGACCTGGCGCTGGAGGCCTCTGCGTGTTTCGCCCGTGAGAGCTCGGAAGCGCTTGTCGAAGCGGAACTCCTTGCGCTGGTGACCGACGAAGTCAAGGGCCGTCAGGACGGCCTTGCCCTGTGCTTGACGCAGGCCGCGGCCAAGCTGCTGTAGGAAGACCGTGGGGCTTTCGGTCGGGCGTAGGAAGAGGACGGTGTCGACCTCTGGAAGGTCGAGGCCCTCATTGAACAGATCGGCCGCGAAGAGGGCGTTCACTCGACGGTCCTTGAGGTCCCGAAGAGCTTGGTCGCGCTCAGCGATCAGCGATCGCCCGGATACAGCGAGGGCGGGGATGCCCGCATCGTTGAAGACTTTGGCCATGTACTCCGCGTGGGCAACCGAGACGCAAAAGCCGAGCGCGCGCATGGCATGTACATCGGTGAGCTTGTCTTGGAGTTCTCGCAAAACGATGGCTGCGCGTCGGTCGTTGCCGGTGTATAGGCCCTCGAGTTCCTGCTCGTCGTAGCGGCCACGCTTCCATTGCAGGTCGGCGAGACTCGTGCCATCGGCGATTCCGAAGTAGTGGAACGGACAGAGGAGATCGTCTGCTAGGGCATCCCAGAGTCGAAGCTCAACAGCAGTTCGACCTCCGAAGTAGGACTGGAGATCGAAGCCGTCAGCGCGCTCGGGTGTCGCGGTCAGACCGAGCAGCTCAACAGGTTGGAGATGACCTAAAAGCTTTCGATAGGTCGGTGCCGCGGCGTGGTGGAATTCGTCGACGACGACGATGTCGAAGGATTGTGCCGGCAGCGTGGTGACGTCGTAGCTCGTGAGCGCCTGTACCGAGGCAAAGACGTGGTCCCAACGGTCGGGCCGTACGCCAGAGAAGTACTCCTCACCGAAGCTGGCGTCGTTGAGCACCTCGCGGTAGGTGCGCAGTGACTGCTGGAGGATCTCTCGTCGATGAGCAATGAACAGGAGAGAGGGCGGCTGCTCACCGCGGGCCACGGCTGCGTCTCGAAGACGTCGATAGTCGAGTGCAGCGATGACGGTCTTGCCGGTCCCTGTCGCAGCAACTACAAGGTTGCGGTGACGATCGTGGACCTCGCGTTCGACCGCGATCGCCTCGAGCATCTCGGCTTGGTAGGGCCGCGGTCGCACCTCCAGACCCGCCAGCGTAATGGTCACGCGGTCTGTCGCCTTGCGATTGCCTGCCTCCGCTAGGGCGTCGTCTAGACGGTCGCGGTCTCGCTCGGGATCGTAGGCCTCGAAGGTCGAGTCGTTCCAGTAAGTGTCGAACGTGGCGCCGAACTTGTTGAGGAGACTGGGGGTCGCGATTCGTGACAACCGAACGTTCCACTCGACTCCATCCAGGAGTGCGGCGCGCGAGAGGTTTGAGGACCCGACGTATGCAGTGTCGAAGCCCGTGTTACGACGGAAGAGCCAGGCTTTGGCGTGCAGCCGTGTGCGGAGTACGTCGTACTGGATCTTTACCTGGGCACCGAGGTCATTGACCAGTCGATCCAGCGCGTGGCGGTCGGTGGCTCCCATGTAGGTCGTGGTGATGACGCGAAACGGTCCTCCGCGTTGCCGCAGGCGCCGCAGTTCGGGTTCTAGCAGCCTCAATCCATACCACTTGACGAAGGCGCAGAGGAGGTCAACTTCGTCAGAGGTATCGATCTCGGCACGTAGCTCAGATCCGAGCGCGGGCTCTCCGTGGGCGTTCGTGAGGAGCGCGGCGTCCGACAGAGGAGTAGTAGGACGCGTGTCGCCAGGCTGATGCACGCCGGCGCCGGCCGGTAGGTAGAGCGCGAGCAGCTGCCTTGGCTCACCGTCTGGAAGTTTGTCATTCGGCGAGGGGAGACGTTGGAGCAGGTCATTGACGAGCGCTACTCGCTCCCCATGGTCACGAGTTGCGGCGAGCGTACGCAGGACGGCGTCGCGAACATGCCGAGCAAGGACCTCGGGCTGGTCGGCATCGGCGACGTCCTGAAGTGCGGACGTAAGACCCTCCGTCTGGTCGAGAGCTCCGAGCAGGCCGTCCGTCACGAGCGCGTCATAGATTCCTGGCTTCATCTGGTCACCACCTCGCGGGTAGTTTGCCAGATCAGGCCGACATTCTCTGGACTACACAGGAGCCGAGCGTGTTCGCGGCACCTGTGGATATGGGCTCGCGAGATTAAAGGGTAGCTACTTGGAGTATGGCTGATTCAGTCGCCATATGACCGCTGTAGAGATGATCCGAATGCGTCGAATTCCTCTCAAAGGAACGCCAATCTTGGTGCGGTGATTCGTCGCCGAGCTCCACTCGGGCAGTACCCACAGCCGCGCGTTACTGCAAGTGGAGCCGGTTCTCGTTCAGATACGCTTCTCAATCGAACATGGAGTAAACCACCGTCTTCGACGGCCAATTAGAGTTCACCAAGTATTTCGTCGATATCGGCGAATCCAATCAACAATTGTTGAACACCTTGGTACTCATCGCGCGGATCTGCCTTTACTGTCAGTTTCGTTCCAGACTGGTGCGCAAAATCGCCGCGTTGTGCCGCCCATGAGTCGATCGAAGCCAACCACGTCATATCGATCTTGCCTTCCTCCACTCCGAGCGGCAGAAGTAGTTTCAATAGGTTCCGCTCGCGTACCCCATGGTTCTGTGAGCGCGCATAGGTGGTAAGAGTATTCTTGGCCCGATGCAGTCGAGCTGAGAGATCTGGCGCAGGATTCTGACGTGGTGGCATCAGCAATGATGTTGGCGATTCACGCTTGGCATCATCGAAAGCAAGGAGGCCGATAAGGCAGGGGCGGATGACCCGCGTTGCTTGCCAGGATCGGTAGCTCCTGTCCGCAACCTCAACCACACGGTCTTCAATATAGGATTCGAATTCTGCGTGAACGAGCAGTCGAAATGCACGTGCACGTTCATGAATTCTGTCCGGGTAGAGCCCGGTTGGATCGAAGCGCCTGGGCAGGAGATGGCGCCGCAATTCTCCGATCCTCCTGGTGAGAACTCTATATCGTTTGGACTTCATGATACGGAGGTGCCGGGATCGATCCGGTTCTCCGCAAGGGTGGGAACGCGAATTTCGCGTCCAAGGGCTTCCGATAGCGCAACTCCCCAGGCGTGCAAACGTAGGTACGTGGCGCCAATCGTCTTCGTGGTCGACTGGACTGCTCGAACGAAGTCCGGATTAGTGTCGCATAGTTGCTTGAAGGCAAGAAGGACATCGTCCGCGTTGTCCCGGGCCTCCTGCCGAATCTCTGCGTCGGAGAAGTAATACATCACGACGTCGAAGACTGCGCGGTTAAAACGGCGCTCGAAGTGGTCAGTTTGCCAGCGGAAGTAGGCGTTGTCGCCGAATATGTCGAAGGCAGCACTGATGGAATCATCGAACTCGCTTGCAATGTCTCGGATTCGTGTCTCGTTAGCGAACCACCCCTTGTTTAGACGGGCGGTCGTGGTGTCGAGAAACTGCTTCAAGCTTCCTCGGTACTCCGCCAGATATAGCCGAAATGAGTAGTATCTCAAGAGGAGCTCGACGTCACGCATTCGGAAGTCGGGTCTAGTGATGCGTAAAGCTCGCTGCATTTCATTGCTGTCTGCTGTGTGATCGTCGATAAAGTCAGTAAAATCCCCAGGATGTAGCGCCTGGCGCAACTCTTGGGGAGACAGCTTTACGCTTCCAGTATTCAATCGTAGAAAGACCAGATTTAAGAACGCTTCATTAGGCCAACTTCGGACAACGACGGTCCGGATTGTCTGGTTTAAGAACGCATTTAGATCGTCGATATGAGCTGCATCAGAGTCCAGTTTTTGGAGTGTCTTTCCTTTCAAATCTTCGCGCACATCTAGTCCGCTTAGGCGCAGTTGCCTAAATTCTCCACTAGCATCGGGTTCGCCCCCGAATTGCGAACCCTCCGCGAACTGCCTAAGAGCGAGTAGGCGTTGTTTCCCGTCGAGTACCACAAATGCGCCTCTGCGTCGCTTGTCTTCCGCGAGGACTAGCTGAGGGATCGGCAAACCTAGTATTAGGCTTTCGATAAATCGGCTTTTGCGGGTCCTGTCCCAAGCGTCACGTCGTTGGAATCGAGGATTGAGTTTGATATTGCCCCGACGGAGCTGGCTTAGCATTGTCTCTGTCGTCCAGTCCGTGTCGGTTACGACCGCAGACACGATGTCGCTAGGCGCGACAGGTTCCTCGTCGTCTTCGACGTCACCCCAGCCGTTATCCAACGCCAGTTGCTCTGTCGGATCGATGTCGCCCATGTAGCTCCTCGTCAAGAATGCGTTCACGGACCGGTGTCCGATCGGGCGACCGGTGCCGATGGGGCGGGCGCTGCACCACTCCCAGATGCGGAGTGACTCGCGACCACACAGCGTGGTTCAGTGTCTCAATCGGTGGCGAGCCCAGCATCGTTACGTCGAGAGGACCGCGTTCGAAGGCTGTCACACCAATGTGATCTACCGTCTCGCAGAACGGGTTTCCACATCGCCAGTGAAGTGCTGGATGAGCCGAAGGTGGGCCAAGTTCCACGATTGATTCTAGGTCTCGTCGAGTGTCGAGGGAGGTTGGTGAGCTGGCGGAGCTGTTCCAGTGGCTACCTGCCGACGCCGCGGTACAGAGAATCAGCGCTAATCCGCTGCGCCGACGAGTGGAGGAGGAGATGACGGACGTGCTCGCCTACCTCGTGCGTCTGGCCGATGTCCTCGATATCGATCTGATGGACGGGGCAGGGAAGAAGCTTGAAACTCAGCCGAGCGCCTCCCGCGACAGAGCTTCGCGGGAGGCGCCAGGGGATACTTGATGCCAACTGAACCCGCGATCACATGGTGCTGAGCGAAGGGGCTCCGATGCTATGTTGCAAGCGAGTGGCGAGGGGGAGCGATGTCGGTCTACGACCGCCCGGTGTGGCAGCTGATGCAAGAGTTCGCGGCCGACCGCCCTGGCCAGTTCCGCTTCGCTGAGCTGGAATCGTGGTTCCGAGATCGGTATCCGGCTGTCCAGGCGCCCACTTTGCGAGCACACCTTCAACGGATGACAGTCGGCAACGGCGCATCCGGACTTCCTTCTGTCTTCGATCGCATCGAGCATGGGCTATATCGAGCGGTTCCGCGTCAGGATCAATCGAAGCCCACTGCACTCACCGCGCCGCTGACGGCGGCATCCGCCGACGTAGTCCTCATTACGTGCGTGAAGACGAAGCTGAGCGTGCCAGCCGCAGCCAAGGACCTGTACATCTCAGCACTTTTCCAGAAGCAACGGCAGTACGCCGAACGCTCGGGTGCGACGTGGTTCATTCTGTCGGCAGAGCATGGCCTCGTCAGGCCCGAAGAGTGGCTGGCCCCGTATGAGCGTTACCTACCCGACTGTCCGCCGAGCTACCGCAACGCGTGGGCTCAGTGGTCGGCAGCTCGGCTGGAGTTGCTGTTGGGAACCATCGCGGGCAAGACGATCGAGATTCATGCGTCCTCCCTCTACGCATCCTGCTTGACGCCAGCGCTTCAGACTCTCGGTGCAATCGTCAGCACGCCTCTTGCTGGGCTTGCTCAGGGACAGCGGCTCGCGTGGTACGGGTCAGCTGTAGAGGGCGCGTCCAGCAGCCGCCCCACAAAGCCGCCGCCAGACGACCAGGTTGTGAAGCCTGCGCGTGCCTCGGATGCGATCGTGGCCGTCACGGTCACTAAGTTGCTAGACCAGACACAGTCTCGTGGGCCCGCCGAGCTGAGGCGAATGGGTAAGAGCGAGATGTCTGCGCCGGGGCTTTACTCCTGGTGGGTTGATGCCCATGGTGCTGGAGACCTCTCGGCGGGGCTTGGGGTTGATGTGCGGCCCGGGCTTGTGTACGCCGGCCAGGCGGGGGCGACCCGCTGGCCTAGCGGACGTCAATCGGCGAACACCTTGTGGGCACGCCTAGTCGGGATGCACCTGGACGGGTCGGCTGCGTTCTCTACCTTCCGGCTTACGCTCGCCTCGGTACTTCGGGAACCGCTGGAACTCGAACATGTTGATGATCCCGCCGTTACCGAATGGATGGAGAACCATCTCTGTGTGATCGCGGTAGCCGTAGAGGATGCAGACAGCTTGATGTCGCTCGAACACGAGGTCCTCGATGAGCTCGACCCGCCGCTGAACCTGTCAGGCCGAGCACCGACTCCTGTACGGCGCCGGTTGAGCCAGCTAAGGCGAGAGATCCGGTAGGACGGCTGGACTTGCGTATGTTCGACTAGAGCCGATCCGAGTAGCTCTTCTGCACGGCGTCCAGGTGAGCGCGAACATCGTTGTTCCAGATGCCAGCCACAACGCACGTGTGCATCGCCTGCTCGCCGAGTACTCACCGGCCATCTCCGTTCGACTGCTAAATTCGCTGGCCGATGGTGAGAAGTCGGTCGATGTGATCCATAGAGTCCTTGTCGAGCTCAAAGCAGAACCTGTCAGCATGACTTTGACCGCCGGCGTGTCCGGCTAGAGGACGGCCTACCGGCTGCCGTCAGGCCGCGTCGTCAGCTTCAAACAGATCCGGCCCGTGCGTCTACCAGAGACATGCGCTGGCTTGCCGTTTCAACAACGGGACTGACTGTGAAGAAGGCTATTACGGCGTCCGGTTGTATCGCGATCGCCGGGGTGGATACCAGGTCGGTGTCTGCGTTCAGCGCATGGACCTGTGCCTTCCTGTGGAAGAGTTCGTCCGTAGCGATCTAAGGGCTGAGATCCTGTCGCTTCGTGAGTCCGAGTTCCGTCAGCTTGCCGCGAAGTACGCGGCCTCTTAAGAGAGGAACCAGCTGCCGTGCCGATTGAGTTCGAGGCGAAGGTGTGGATGTCAAGCCGGACGAGTTGGCGGACAAGATCGTCGGCCTTGGTGGCCGTCGGGTGGGGTACGCATTGATGCGGCGGTTTGTCTATGACATCGAGGCTGGTGACGGGGCGAGATGGATCCGGCTGCGAGACGACGGGGCTGCAGTGACCTTGACGGTCAAAGAGATCGAGCACGACGGGATCGATGGGACGACTGAGACCGAGGTCTTGGTGGGGGACTTCGAGACGGCGAACGAGTTGCTTCGGCGGATGGGGTTCGAGGCCAAGTCGTATCAGGAGAATCGCCGGGAGAGTTTTGAGCTGGCGGGTGCGCGTCTGGAGATCGATCGGTGGCCGCTGATTCCGCCGTACCTGGAGGTCGAAGGGGATAGCCGCCGGCATGTGGTCGAGGTCGCTGCGATGCTTGGCATTCCCGAAGATCGGCTGACTGGGGAGAACACTGTGAAGGTCTATGCGCGCTACGGGATTGACCTTGGATCGATCCGGGACCTTCGCTTCCAATAGACCTCAGTCCGATCCTGCTCCGGATCGGACTGAGGTGGCGGCGGGTTTCAGACCTCTGGCTGCAGCGTCCTGAAGAAGGTGCGGAGGTCGTCGGTGAGTAGGGCTGGGGCTTCCATGGCGGCAAAGTGGCCGCCTTCCTTGTGGTCGAACCAGAAGGGGATTTGGTGGGTGGGGTCCATCATGCGGCGGAGGACGGGATCTGTGTTGAATACCGACCAGCCTGCCGGGACGGTCGAGGGGGCGAGCCAGTTGAGGCCGGAGTGGGCTGCTTCGTAGAGGAAGCGGGCTGCTGTGGCGCCGGTTCGGGTGAACCAGTAGAGGGTGATGTTGGTTAGGAGGTGGTCGCGGTTGACTGCCTCGTCTGGGGTGGTGGCGGAGGGGTTCGTCCAGGTTTGGAATTTCTCGGTGATCCAGGCGAGTTGGCCGACGGGGGAGTCGGTCAGGGCGGCGGCGATTGTTTCGGGGCGGTGGGATTGGAGGTCTAGGTAGCCGCGTTCGGCTTTCCAGGACTCGCGTTCAGCGTTGACGACGGCGAGTTCGTCGTCTGTGAGGTGATCGGGGATGGGGAACTGGTCGCCGGCCAGGCCTAGCGGGCCGCGGTCGCTGTTGACGAGGGTGCCGATGACCGACTCGGGGTGGAGGGCGGCGAGTCGGCCGGTGATGCCGGCGCCTACGTCGCCGCCGTGGGCGCCGTACGACGTGTAGCCGAGGCGATTCATGAGCTCGGCGAAGGCTTCCGTAGTACGGGCGACCTCCCAGCCGGCAGAGGAGACCGGGGTCGAGAAGCCGAAGCCGGGGATTGACGGGATGACGAGGTGGAAGGCGTCGGCTGCTGAGCCGCCGTCGGCGACGGGGTTGGTGAGCGGGTCGATCAGCTCGAGGAACTCGACGAAGGATCCGGGGTATCCGTGGGTCATGAGCAGCGGGGTCGCGTCGGGTTCGGGGGAGCGGACGTGGAGGAAGTGGATCGTCTGGCCGTCGATCTCGGTGCGGAACTGGGGATGCGAGTTGAGCCGGGCCTCCTGCGCGCGCCAGTCGAAGTCGTTGCCCCAGTAGGTGGCGAGTTCCTTCAGGTAACTCAGCGGTACGCCGCGGCTGAAGTCGGTCGCTTCGGTCGGCGCCGCGTCGGCCCAGCGGGTGTTGGCCAGGCGGGAACGGAGGTCGTCCAGGTCGGCTTGGGGGATCTCGATGCGGAAGGGGCGAATCGCTGAAGTGTTCATGCCTAGAACGTTAGAAGCGATTGCGGAAGACTTTCTTCCGCGATTGCTGGGACGATCTGAGAATGCTGGAGACCTCCGCACGACTCCTGAGACTCCTCTCGCTGCTCCAGAA
>NZ_DASRXP010000156.1:0-5345 GCF_035687465.1 Kribbella sp. | reverse complement strand
CACCATCGCGGGACGTGGAGTCGGGTAGACCGTGCTCGGCGCCGGCATCGGCCACCGGTCCGCGGTCCCAGAGATCGAGCCCGGCCAGGGCAGCTCCGGCGGGCGGGCCGCCACCGGGCGGTCACCCCACGGGACCAGGGTCTGCCGCTCCGCGAAACCACGGCCGCCGCCGATCACAACGGATGCGACCGCACCGTGCCCGAGCATGCTCTGCACCCGGGACAGCGCCCGGTGGATCCGCTCGTCGGGACCGCCTCCCCACAGACCGTCGACATGGGCGCCGACCGGGTCGGCCTGCTCCGGGATCAGCCGGAGTCTCACCACCGCGGACGTCAGCTCGCTGGTCGCTGTCCCGCTGCCCTGCAACTGCCAGCGGACCCGGTCGACCAGGTCCGCGGCGCTGAACCAGCGCGGGTGCAACCACTCCCGCTCGTGGATCCGGCCGGACTCGGTGCCGACCTCGACCCGCAGCGTGGTGCAGACCAGACCGAGCTCGGTCAGCCGGCCGACGAGCTCGTCCGCGACCGCCCGGACCGCGAACGCGACCTGGTCGACCCGATCCACCGCCGGCTCGAAGTCGAGGGTCCGGGCAAGCTCGGGCGGCACCTTGCGGGCCACCACCGCGCGATCGTCGTCCCCTCGAGCCAGCCGGTGCGCGAACGCGCCGTCCGGGCCGAACCTGGTCAGCACCTCAGTCGCAGGCAGCGCCGCGAAGGCGCCGAGCGAGCGAAGCCCGAGCCGCCGGAGCAGGTCGGTGAGCGCGGGCTGCTCGAGCGTGTCGACGGTGAGCGGCGACAAGAACCCAGCCGATCCTCCCGGTGGGACCACCAGCACCCGCGTCTGAGCCGAGCTCGCCCGGGCGGCCTGCTCCGCGGCGAACGGCCCGTCGGCGACCCCGACCCGGCTGCCCGGCACCTCGAACGTCTCCAGCCGGTCGAGCAGTTTCTCCGCCGCGGCGGGTTCGCTGCCGTAGTACCGGCTCGGGCCGCGGGCCTTCAGCGCGCACATGCCGGGGCGGATCACCTGGATGCCGGGGGTGAGCGCCTCCAGGCAGCTGATCACCGGATCGAAGGCCCGGGCGTCGATCACCGGGTCGTACTTGAGCACCACCAACTCCGGGCACCGCGACTGCGCATCCCGCGCTCGCAGACCACGCCGTACCCCCTCAGCCCGGGCAGCGGCCGAGCTGGCCAGCACCCGCCCCTTCTCCAGTACTGCGACCGCGGCGTCCGGCGGGTGACCCGCGGCCGTGGCGGCGGCCGTCACCGGCCAGTCCGGCACCCAGATCACCATCGTCCGGGTCAGGCTCTGCAACGACGCGGTCCGCGCAGACGCAGTACGGCGAGTGCTCATCAGCCCACCGCCTCCTGCTGCCAGCCCGGCAACTCCTCGACCGGCCGCACCGACTCGACCGGCTGGACCGAGCAGATACTGCCGTCGACGGCAGGAAGCCAGAGCTGGTGCTGTCGCGGGCGCACGGCCGCTCCCCGCCCCGTCACCGCGACCGTCGCCTGCCGGCCGGTGAGATACCCCTCGCCGGAGCCCAGCCCGGTCCAGGAGTTGGCCTGAACCTCCAGTCGAGCTTCACTCCCCGGCCAGGACCCGACCGCGATCAGCAATCCACCGCGAGTGCGCAGCCGGGCCGACAGCCGGGACGCCTCCCCCGATGTCACCTCACCCGGAGGCCGAACCACCACCACGGTCAGGGCGTCCACCAGCGCCGCGACCACGCTGAGCCAGTCCCGCTCCGGATCGGGCACCAGCACCAGCCGCTCCAGGTCGACCCCGAGCCCCCGAGCCGCCTCCGCCCCGAACGAGGGCATCCCGACCACCCCGCACCATGCCCCGTCGGCGGACGGCCCGGCCATCATCGCCATCACCAGCGCGGTGGACCCGCGCACGGAGTACACCGCGCCGCCGCGCAGGGCGGCCCCGGACAAAAGGTCGGAGACGGCAGGCAGAGTAGGCAGCGCCCGATCGGTCCCGGCGGTGTCCAGCGCCTGCTGCACCCTGGTCTCGGTCGTCCGCGGCGCAGGCACGGCCCGCACTGCCGCCTTCTGCTCCTTCGCCCGGGCCAGCAGCGTCCGCGCCTGATCCAGCGCGGTCACCCGCGCGGCCCGCGTCTCGCCTGCCGAAGTCCCCGTCACCCCCCTATGTTCGAACACTTGTTCGACTCATGTCAATTGCCCGGGTGGGTGGTAGCGGCGCAGGTCACCTTGAAACGGAAGACGACTCTCACTAAAGTGAGAGTTGACATCCAGTTCTGCTGGAACCAGGAACCTCCTCACGCGGTGAGGCTTTTGAAAGGAAGATCAGCATGACGAAAGACCTGACGAACAAGGTCGCGCTCGTGACCGGCGGCGGCAGCGGCATCGGACGAGCTGCCGCGCTGTCCTTGGCCGCCCGAGGAGCGACCGTCACCGTCGCCGGACGAACCGAGGCGACGTTGAAGGAAACCGTGGCGCTGATCGAAGCCGAGGGAGGCGTCGGCCGTTACGTGGTCGCCGACGTGCACGACGAGGAGGCGGTCAGGAACGCCGTCACGTTCGCCGCCGAGGGCGGACGGCTCGACTACGCCGTCAACAGCGCCGGTATCGACGGCGGCAACGACGCGTATCCGCTGATCGACCACCCGACAGCGATGCTGGACCAGATGCTGGCGACGAACGTGCGGGGCATGTTCGTCTCGATGAAGTACGAGCTCGAGCTGATGGCAGCCGCCGGTGCCGGCTCGATCGTCAACATCTCCTCCGGCGCCGGACTGACCGGCATCAAGGGCTACTCCGGCTACGCCGCCTCCAAGCACGCCGAGATCGGACTGACCAAGAGCGCCGCGCTCGACTACGCCGACCGCCACGTGCGCGTCAACGCCGTGTGCCCCGGTCTGGTGAACACGCCCCTGATCGCGGACATGATCACCGAGAACCCCTCCCTGCACGAGCAGCTGGTGGCCTCGCACCCGCTGGGCCGCATCGCCGAGCCGCAGGAAATCGCCGACGCGGTCGGGTGGCTCTGCTCGGACAAGTCGAGCTACGTCACCGGCGTGGCACTCGCCATCGACGGCGGCTACACCGCGCGCTGAATCATCCCCGACCTTCAAGAAGGAATCATGAGCACAGACATCACCACCGCCGGCACCGTCACCATCGGCGGGGACCTCACCGTCGGCACCATCGGCTACGGGGCGATGCAGCTGACCGGCCCGAAGACCTGGGGCGAGTACCCCGATCACGACAAGGGCGTCGCACTGCTGCGCGAGGTCATCGCCGAGGGCGTGACGTTCATCGACACCGCCGACGTCTACGGGCCGCACTCCAACGAAGAGCTGATCAAGGAGGCGCTGCACCCCTACCCGGACAACCTCGTCATCGCATCGAAGGGCGGGTTCCTGCGCGGCGGCCCCGAATACAACGACATGGGGGCGACCGGCAACAAGTGGTACCTGCGCCAAGCCGCGTACATGAGCATGCGGCGTCTCGGCGTCGACCAGATCGATCTCTACTACCTGCACACGCCGGCCTTCACCGACACCCCCTTCGAGCAGGCCGTCGAGACGTTGGCCGCCATGAAGCAGGACGGCATGATCCGGCACATCGGCCTGTCCAACGTCAGCGCCGACCAGCTCCTGACCGCCCTGGCGATCACGGACATCGCCGCGGTCACCGTGCACTACAACGTCGCCGTCCGCCTCGGCGCGGCAGTGCGCTCGGTTGCGGAGGACAAGGGCATCGTGTTCTCGCCCTGGCACCCGGGCGCGGTCCCGGGTGGAGAGGAAGGCGCGCCGTTGCACGCCGTCATCGACCCGATCGCCGCGAAGTACGACGCCACCCCGCAGCAGATAGCGCTCGCGTGGCAGCTTCATCGCACGCCCAACACGCTGCCGATTCCCGGCACGACGAGCGTGCAGCACCTGAGGGAGAACCTGGCCGCCGCACGCATCCAGCTCGCCGACGAAGAGGTCGCTGCGATCACCGCACTGGCCCCCGAACAGTCCTGATCGCAACCCCTGTGGCCGCTCAACTCCGGTATCGATTTCGCGTCCGCGGCCGGCCTCGGACGCGAAATCGACCAGGTCGGGGGCGGCCTACAATTGGAAGCCGACTCCCACATTTGTGCAAGCGGCCCCTCAGCTCGCCTCGACAACCCGACGAGAACCGGAGAACAACCTGAATGGCGATGCCCGTGAGCGACCTGCTGGCCACCCGGCGTCCGCACCGCGTCGACGCGGCCCGCAACTTCGACGCGATCCTCGCCGCCGCACGGGCCCTGTTCGCCGAACAGGGAACTGACGTGCTCCTCGCCGACGTCGCCAAGCGCGCAGGCGTCGGAGCCGCCACGCTCTACCGCCACTTCCCGACCCGCGAAGATCTCGCCGAGGCTGTCTACGTCGCCGAGGTCGACGCACTCTGCCGGTACGGCGAAGAGCTCGCCGCCACCCAGCAGCCCTGGGAAGCCCTCGAGGAGTGGATCCGACGGTTCGTCACCTACATGGCGACCAAACGCGCGCTGCTCTCCGCGCTCGACCGCGACTCCGGTGCGTTCCTCGCGTGCAAGGCCGCGCTCTACGAGTCAGGCGGACCGCTCCTGGTCGCCGCGCAGGAGTCCGGCGACGCCCGCCGAGACGTCACCATCGATGACGTCATGCGCTACGTCATCGGCGTCACCAACTCGCCCTTCGGATCCGACGCGCAACGCGATCGCATCCTGCGGCTCGCGATCGACGCCGTCAAACGGCAAGAACCAGCCACGGAGTGAGGTCCTCCCCGGCTGCGGAGATCGGTCCGGCTCTGAAAGAGTGGGAGTCATGCCGAGATCGATTGCCACCAATACCCAGGTCGACACCGAGGCGCTGCTGGAGTTCGTCCGGCCGCGTCACCACATGCTGCTGATCACCACCCGGGCCGACGGTACGCCGCAGGCCTCGCCGGTGTCGGGTGGTGTCGACACGGAGGGACGGATCGTCATCTCGTCCTACCCGGAGCGGGCCAAGAGCGCGAACGTCAGGCGGGACGCGCAGACCAGTGTCGTGGTCCTGTCGGACGACTTCGGCGGCCCGTGGGTCCAGATCGACGGTAGCGGTGAAGTGATCGAGTTGCCGGACGCGGTCGAGCCGCTGGTGGACTACTACCGGTCGATCTCCGGCGAGCACCCGGACTGGGACGAGTACCGCGAGGCGATGCGCACCCAGGGCAAGTGCCTGATCCGCATCACCCCCGAGCGCTGGGGCCCGGTCGCCACCGGCGGCTTCCCCGCCCGCCTGGCCGACTGACTAGCCGTACTGCGACCCGCGGCGGTGACCGGCCGCGGCGCAGTACAGGTCAGTCCTTCTGGTAGCGGCGGGCCAT
>NZ_DASRXP010000155.1:0-2136 GCF_035687465.1 Kribbella sp. | reverse complement strand
CGTCGTACCGGATCTCGGTGCCGGCGTTCCGCGACTCGGCGACGAGGGCGGTCAGATCGCCGAAGGTCGGCTGCGGTCGTCCGCCGGGCAGTTCCTCGATCTCGCCGTCGCGGAGCACGCTGATCACCTCGCGCAGTTCGTCCAGCGCCTGGTGGACCCCGGACCGGATCACCCCGGCGGCCCGTGCGAGTTTCTCGGGCGACGAGTCGGGGCGGTACTCCAGTGCTCCGGCGTAGGTGGCCAGCAACGACAGCCGATGAGCCAGTACGTCGTGCATCTCGCGCGCCATCTTCGTCCGTTCGAGTGACCGGGCCTCGGCGACCCGGCGGCCCTGCTCGTTCTCGGCTCGGAGAGCGCGTTCTCGGAGCGAGTGGAGCAAGGCCCACCTTGCTTGCATCCACTGTCCCCAGCCGACGAGCGCGGCGTGGACCGCCACATCGAGCACCAGGAACCACCCCAGATCGAGTCCATCGATCGGCCGGAAGATGTTCTGGATCAGGTGACCCGCAACCCCAGTGGCCGCGACCAGGGCGGCGACCCGCAACGGACGGCGCTGCGCGACGGTCAGAGTGCCCACGGTGGAAGCCGGAGTGCCGGCCGGCGAGAGCGCTGCCAGAGCGGCGAGAACCAGCGCGGCGGAGACCGGGCGTCGCATCAGTGCAAGGACGAGCCCGCAGGAGATGACGCCGATGGTGATGTCCAGGACTAGCAAGCCCGGCGAGTGGTCGCCGGTGTACCGGCCGAGGATCGTGAACGCGGAGAACGTTCCTACGGCGCTCACGACGGCAATGTCGGCCCATCGACCCGGGGACGACGTACCGCAGATCAACTTCATGCCGCCGAGGCTAGGTGGCGTAGGGGCCGGACACCACCGACCAAAGTCGAAGCCTCGCCGACCTCCGGACGTCCCGATCCAGCCGCACGGCCGATGCCGCCAGACAGCGCTCTCCCGGAATCTTGGCCTGTCCACCAACCAGACCAGGAGGTCCACCCCATGAGCACCACCAAGCGCAGTACCAGCGAGTTGAGCACGGTCCGCCAGTTGAGCGAGGGAGCAGGCGAGAGTGTGAGTCGTCGTGAGGGAGGTGGACGGAGGAGGTTGGCGGTTGTCGGGGTGACTGTGGTTGCGGCGGTTGCCGGGTGGGCGGTGTTCTCGCAGGTTGCGGGGATCGACTTGCGAGCCGAGCAAGGGGCGACGACGTTCGACATCGGCGCTGGTTCAGTGTTCTTCGCTTCAGCTGCCATGGCCTTCGCCGGCTGGGGATTGCTCGCCTTGCTGGAGCGCCGCACGGTGAACGCCCGCAAAGTCTGGACGGTCGTCGCGATCATCGCCTGCATCACCTCGCTCAGCAGCCCGCTGTTCGGCGGCATCGGCCTCGGCGCGAAGCTCGGCCTCGCGTCCCTGCACCTCGTGGTCGGCGCGGCCGTGATCGTCGGCCTCCGCCGCACAGCACTGAGCGCCACCGAACGCTGCGTCGGGGTCGCGCGCTGACTACTGACCTTCAGGATGGGGTCAGTGCTCAGGGGAGACGCGGGCTGCGCGGTAGAAGCCTTCGATGTGCTGGGTGACGAGTTCTGCGGCGCGGTCCGGCTCGCCGGCGCGGATCGCGGCAACGATGGCGCGGTGTTCGGAGCGCAGACCGACCACGGTCGCGTCCCAGTCCGGCAGATTCGGAACCGCCGCCAGCACATACCCGTGGATGGCGGACCGAAGCGACGACATGACCGCGGCGATCAGTACGTTCCCGGCCAGCGCGGCCAACGCCACATGGAACTCCGCATCCAGCAGATGGAACTCCTCCGGCGTCAACCCCGAATCGTCCATCCGATCCAGCAACCCCTCGGCGGCAGCCAGTTTCCCCGCGGTGGCGACGGTCGAGGCGGCCTCGTGGGCGGCCCAGGATTCGAGCAGCACGCGGGTCTGGACGATGTCACCCATCGGCAGGTGGTTGGTTGCCAGATGCAACCGCAGGAGCGCGGTCAGCGGTGAGGACGGTTCCGCCACGATCACCGCACCCGAGTCCGGTCCCGATCCGGTCGCGGTCCGGACCACGCCCATCGCCTCGAGCACGCGCACCGCTTCGCGGACCGAGGGCCGGCTGATCCCGAGTTGTTCCGCCAGAGAGCGCTCCCCAG
>NZ_DASRXP010000154.1:0-13464 GCF_035687465.1 Kribbella sp. | reverse complement strand
TCGCGGAGAGCCACCGCGAGCCGGTCCCGCAGCCGCACGGGGTCCGGGACAGAGCCTGCGACCGTCCACTGTGAGATGCCCAGCTCCTCGACCGAGGTGATGACCGCAGACCGCACAGCAAGCCGCTCCACAGCCAGTACTCCGGCCACTGTCGACAGCGTGCCTACCTGATCCGGTACTGCGACGTTGACGCGCAGGTCACCGTGATGCTCGGACACAGTCACGCCTAGCCGTCCCACCCCGACTATCTGATGCAACTGCGGTACAGGGATCGGCGGAGCGTCGCTCCAGAGCCCAGCCCCTCCCCCGGACAGCTCTGCGCGTACCCGGCGACACAGCTCGCCCACCAACCGAAGCCGCCACGGCGACGACGCTGCAGGGCCGGCCGCACGGGCATCGGCATAGGTGAGAGCTTCCAGCAGGTCCAGCGTGTCCGTGTCGCCCATGATCCCCGCGACGAGGTCCACAGTCATCGGGTCGTCCAGGTCCCGTCGGGTAGCCACCTGCGCGAGCATGAGGTGCTGCCGCACAAGCAGGGCGATCGTGTCCACCTCTGCATCCAGGAATCCCAGCCGCCGAGCTACAGCAGCGGCGATCGGCGCACCACTGACACTGTGGTCGTCGCTATCGACCGCCTTGCCCAGGTCGTGTAGCAACGCAGCCACCAGCAACAGGTCGGGTCGCCGTACGTCGCGGACCATCTTCGAAGCCTCGACGCACGTCTCCAACAGATGCCGGTCGACGGTGAACCTGTGCACCGCGGACTGCGGCGGCCTGAACCGCACGCTGTCCCACTCAGGCAGCAGCCGGGAGATGTACCCGGCCTGGTCCATGGACTCCCACACCTCAAGCAGACCCGGCCCCGCCCCCAGCAAGGCACACATCAACCGTCGGGCCTCCCCTGGCCAAGGCTCTGGCAGGGCGGCAGCCGACGAAGCAAGTCGTTCACACACAGCAGGCGACAACACCAGCTCGCGGTCAGCCGCAACCGCCGCAGCCCGCAGACCCAGTACTGCGTCGCGCTCGGGCCGGGCATCCGGCATCAGCACGACCTCGCCCTCGTGCTGCCCGACGCCTTCGTCCAGTGCGAGCAACAGCGGGCCACCCGTGCGCTGACGGCGCCGGGAACGCGGTGAGCGGGTCACCAAGCTCTCAACCCGCCGCCAGGACACGTCGCACACGTGGGCGAGCGTCCTGCCAGTGGCATAGACGTGCCGCAGCAGCTCATCACGACCATCGAGCCCGACCCCGGCCGCAACCTCTCCGGCCAGGTCCGCGACCAACCGGTCGGTCGCACGCCCAGCAACGGCATGCAGTTCGTCCCGGACGTTCAGCAGGTCCAGCCGTGCCCGCTCCACCACGGGATGCGGTACGTCGATGAGCCACGAAGCCACCAGAGCCCGCAGTACGACGGCGTCACGCAGACCGCCGTACGCCTCCTTCAGGTCGGGCTCGGCCAGGTGCGCCAGCTCTCCGACCGTGTTCGCGCGATCCCGGCAGGCCTGGGCCAACGCCGGCAGCCGCGTCTTCGCAGTACGGCGCCAATCCGCCATCAGGACCGACCGCAACTGCAGTGTGAGGTGCGAATCCCCCGCCACGTGCCGCGCGTCCAGCAACCCCAGCGCGACGCGTACGTCGTCGGCAGCCTGCTGCTGGGCCTCCGCGATCGTCCGGACGCTGTGGTCCAGCCTGGTCCGCGAGTCCCAGAGCGGATACCAGATCTGTGCGGCCAGCTCGTCCACCCGTGGGTACCCCTCGACGTGCACGAGCATCACGTCGAGATCGCTGTAAGGCGACAGCTCCTCCCGGCCATAGCCACCGACAGCGACCAGCGCGACGCCCTCGGTGGGAACACCGAGGGCGTCGCAGGCTTTCGAAAGGAGCAGGTACAGCAGCGCGTCGGCCTCCTCGGCACGAGCGCGCCGCTGTGCTGCCCGGTCCACCATCTACAGTGCGTCTCCGTCGACTTCGCCGGTCCTGACTCTGATGATCGTTTCGACCGGAACGACCCAGACCTTGCCGTCGCCGATCTTGCCGGTCTGTGCCGCCTTCACGATCACGTCCACCACCTCGGCGCTGTCACCGTCCTCGACGACGACCTCGAGCCGGACCTTCGGAACCAGGTCCACCTCGTACTCCGCGCCGCGGTACACCTCGGTGTGGCCCTTCTGCCGGCCGTAACCGCTGGCCTCGGTCACCGTCATACCGGTCACCCCGAAGGTCTCCAGCGCGGCCCTGACGTCCTCCAGCTTGTGCGGCTTGACCACCGCGGTGATCAGCTTCATACCTTCGCACCTTCCTTCTCAGCCGTACCGTCGCTCGTGTCGCCGTCGATCGGGTCCTCGGTCCGCACCACAGTGCTGTGACCACGCAGGCCCGAGCCCGCGGCCAGGAAGTCGTACGCCGTCTCGGCGTGCTCGACCTGGTCGATACCGGCGACCTCGTCCTCTTCCTTGATCCGGAAGCCGATGGTCAGGTCGATCACCTTGGCCAGGATGAAGGCCACCGTGAAGGAGTAGACACCGACGATCACGTTCGCCAGCGCCTGGCGGCCGAGCTGATCCACCCCGCCACCGTAGAACAGGCCGTCCACCGCGGACGGCGCCGCCGCCGTACCGAGGAAGCCGATCGCGAGCGAGCCGACCAGACCGCCGACCAGGTGGATGCCGACCACGTCGAGCGAGTCGTCGAAGCCCAGCTTGTACTTCAGCGAGACCGCGAAGGCGCAGATACCACCGGCGACCACACCGAGGATCAGCGCGCCGACCGGGGTGACCGCACCACAGGACGGGGTGATCGCGACCAGACCGGCGATCGCGCCGGACGCCATCCCGAGCGTGGTGGCCTTGCCGTTCCGGATCCGCTCGATGATCAGCCAGCCGATCACCGCGGCCGCCGTGGCGACCTGCGTGTTCACGAAGGTGACTGCTGCGGTGGTACCGGCGCTCAGCGCGGAACCGGCGTTGAAGCCGAACCAGCCGAACCACAGCAGTCCGGCACCGAGGACGACCAGCGGCAGGCTGTGCGGACGCATCGGGTCCTTGCGCCACCCCACCCGGCGCCCGAGGACGATCGCCAGCGCCAGCGCGGCCGCACCGGCGTTCACGTGGACCGCGGTACCACCGGCGAAGTCGATGGCCTTGATCCCGGTCCCGATGAAGCCACCAGGGTTGTCACCGTCCAGGAACCACACCGAGTGCGCGACCGGGAAGTACACCAGTGAGGTCCACAGCGCGACGAACACGATCCAGCCGCGGAAGGTCGCGCGGTCGGCGATGGCACCTGAGATCAGCGCCGGTGTGATGATCGCGAACATCAACTGGAAGGCCACGAAGGCCAGAGTCGGAATCGTGCCACTGACCGCTTCGGGCGCGATCAGGCCCTTCAGACCCGCCACTGAGAAGTCACCGATGACGCGGCCGGTGTCACCGCCGAACGTGAGCGAGTAGCCGACCACCACCCACAGCACGGTGACGACGGCGATGGTGATGGCGCTCATCATCATCATGTTCAGCACGCTCTTCACGCGCACCATGCCGCCATAGAAGAAAGCCAGGCCTGGTGTCATCAGGAACACCAGGGCGGCACTTGCCAAGACCCAGGCGGTATCGCCGGCGTTGATCTCCATCAACGTCATCCCTTCCATCGATCTGGGGGTGGCCGACGTCCTCATCAAGAGGGGCTCCACAACGCCGGGAAGCCCACGCTCGGCCACACCGCAAACGGTGTCGGCGCGCCGTTTCAGCCGATCGGTCCTGATGTTTCAGGCATGTGACAAAGCACCCCGTTAAGTGACATCCAGGTGACATCGGCACATCTGTGGCACTCTGGCCTGACCACACGGCCCGCAGCCGCGCCACTGCGACCGTCCGAGCTGGGGACTACCGAGATGGGGACGAACAGCGGGGAAAGGCCGCGTCGCGGCAGGCCGCGGGATCCGGAGGCAGAGCCACGGATCCGCCGGTACGCCGTACAGCTGCTGCTGGAGCGCGGATTCGACGGAATGACAGTGGACGACGTCGCCGAGGCGGCGGGCGTCGGCAAGGCCACGATCTACCGCCGGTGGGCCAGCAAAGAGGAACTGGCCAACGACGCGATGGGCCAGTTGTTCGACATCGAGATCCCGGATGCCGACACCGGCTCGATCGCGGGCGATCTGCGGCAGGTCTACAAAGACGCTCTCACCTTCGTGAGCAGCAAAGAGGGCGTCGCACTGGTCCGGCTCGCGATCAGCGAGATGAACCGCGACGAGCAGTTCGCCGCGCTCTACCGGACCTACCTGGAGCAGCGGATCACGCTGACCGCGGCCGCCCTCGAACGGGCCCGCGGGCGGGGTGAGCGGATCGGTCCGGGAGCCGACCCGGTGCTGATGGTGCACTGGCTCGCGGGGGTCCTGATCCTGCGTGCCCTCACAGGTGAGCCGATGCCCGCTCCCGAGGACGCCGATCACCTGGTGGCGATGACGCTCCGATGCATCGTGGAATAGCGGTCACCCGGCAATACCGGGGCCGAGGGCAACAGTGTTCACCTCGAGCTCGGTAACCCGTCGTACCTGCCCTGTTTCCAGGTCCCAGGCCAGCACCCAGCCGGCCACCTGGAAAAGGGAGGTGTGAGGGTCGTACCAGCCCAGAACGAAGCAGCAACCGGGGGTCCGGACGGCATCGGGCGCGGCCGGCCCAGGAGTGGGTGGCGGCGTCGCCGCGGGCGTCTCGCCGAGCACCAGGAGACGACTCGGCGTGGTCTGCGCGGTCGAGACCGCCGCGATCAACTGCGGACGCGATGCTGTCGTCTGCACCTGCGGCAACCGGTCTGCCACGAACAACCGCGCTGCCGTGTCACCCGCTGCGATCGTCTGACCGACCCACGAGCTCGCCGGCAGGCCCAGGGTGCTCTCGAGCGTCCACCCGCCGTTGAGGCTGTACCGCCGCAACTCGACCCGCCCCGGCCCACCATCCAGCCTGTACGGCGCTGTCGCCGCATACGGGTCAGCCGTCCACCGCAGCTGGGTCACCGATTCCTCGCCGAACCCTCCGGCCCCTGTCAGCACCCGAAAGGCGGCCGTGGGTCCGCTGACGAGCACGCGAGCGCTGTCGGGCAACCAGGACACGCTGCGAAGGTCCTCGACCGGCAGCGAGTACCGGCGGGTGACAGCTGTGGTCGCATCGATCACCACCACCCCGCGGGGCTGGGGGAACGCCACCAGTCGCCCGTCCGGTGAGACCGCACCCGAGCCGAGAGGTGGTCCCGTGGCGATCGGGTCGAGCTCGATGGTCGCGTGGACCCAGCGGGCGTTCGCACCGAGCAGGAGCGGCCTGTAGATCCCGTTGGTCTCCGAGAGCAGCACTGCCGCGATCTCCTGGAGCTGCTCCGACTGGAGGTCTGCCGCTGTCTCGGGGAGCCGCAGTGAGTCGCCCAGCGGCGTGGCCAGCCGGTCCAGGAACCGTTCGCTGCCGGACGGCGGGGCCACCCAGAAGTCCATCCCGGAGATCTGCCCGGCCGGCCGGATGTACCCGGCCGGCAGACTCGGCACGGTGTCCGGCGGAACGACCTCGGCGCTGTTCCGGCTGAGTCCCGCGACCAGGGCCGCTATCGCGATGACCAGGAGCACCACGACCCCCGCAATCGTCGTACTGCGGCGTCTCCTCCGGCGGATAGCCAACCCAGCGGACCAGGCAGCGTCTGCCAGGTCCGGCTCAGGCAGAGGCCGGGCGGCTTGCTCCAGCAGCGGCCGGACGTCTTCCCGCCTCACCGCCGGTCCTCCGCATTCCGCCAGTCCCCATGGCCGAGGCCGCTGCGGAAGGCGGACAGCGCGGTCTGCGCGTGTCCGTGGACCGCGGTGTGTGACAGGCCGAGTACTTCGGCCACCTCGAACTCGGTGAGCTCCTCGAAGTGGAGCAACACCAGGACAGTGCGTTGGACCGGGCTCAGACCGGTCAGAACCGCTTTGACCGGTTGCTCGTCGTCGTCCTCGAACGGCTTCGGCCGGGACCAGCGGGACAGGGCGGGCTGGTAAAGCAGCCGCTGCACGAACGCGTCCGGGTCGTCCACCCTGCCCCAACGCAGCGCCAACCGGGTGAAAGCGTGCAGCAGTTGCTCCTCAGCGCGTTCCGGCTCGCCGTACACCAGGTACGCGCTCCGGAGCCACCTGGCCTCCCGCGCATCGACGTACGCGGCGAACTCTGGGTCGACCGTCTCGCGCATCCACCCTCCCGCCCCTATTCAACTCCTCAACTACTGCGCGCGGCCACAGCCACGCGCGTCTCTTCCGCGATCAGATCGGCGTTGATCACGGCGCCGGCCTGCAGCCCGGCAGCGGCGGAGCTGATCACCTGGCTCATCGGATCCGTCACGTTGCCCGCCACCCAGACCCCGGGGACATTCGTCGCGCCCGTGCGATCGGATTCGACAGCGGTGCCCACTCCCTGAATCTCGCCGGCCTTCAGCCCGAGGCTGTCGAGGAAGTCCGCCCGTGCTCGCAGGGAGGTCTGCACGACCACGGCCTGGCGCGGGATCACCCTGCCACCGGCCAGCCGCACGCCGGTGAGCCTGTCGCCGTCCACCTCGAGTCCCTCGACTTCCCCTTGCACCACAGCGATCCCGCGTGCCGCCAGCTCCTCCCACTGCTCGTCGGTCAGCTCCGGCCCCTTGTGCAGGAACAGCGTGACGTCGTCACTCAACTGCCGGAACAGCTGCGCCTGATGGACGGCCATGCCACCAGTAGCCAGTACGCCGATGGCCTGGTCGCGCACCTCCCACCCGTGGCAGTAAGGGCAGTGCAGTACGTCGCGCCCGAACCGCTCGGCCAGCCCCGGTACGTCGGGGAGCTCGTCCGTGGCCCCCGCGGTCACCAGCAGCCTGCGTGCCTGGAAACTCCGTCCGTCGGACAGCTCCACCTGGAAGCCGGATTCCGCCTGGGTCGCGGACGTCACGGTGCCGGTGACCACCTCACCGCCGTACCCGGTGACTTCCTCGCGGCCGAGCGCGTACAGCTCGGCCGGTGGGACGCCGTCCCGGGTCAGGTAGTTGTGCACGTGTCCGGCCGGTGCGTTGCGGGGTGTGCCGTCGTCGATCACCAGCACGGACCGCCTGGACCGTACCAGCGCCAATGCCCCGCTCAGCCCGGCTGCTCCCCCGCCGACCACGATCACGTCATACATGGTGCGCTCCTGTCGTCTCGTCCTGTCCCGACCATCCGTCGGTTTGGCCGAAACGACAAGAATGTTTGCCATACTGGCAACATGGATTCTTTGGACGACGTACTCGAGGCGGTCGGCCCACGGCTTCGCAGCCTCCGGCAGGAGCGCGGCACCACCCTGACCCAGCTGTCAACGACCACGGGGATCTCCGTCAGCACGCTGTCCCGGCTGGAGTCCGGGCAGCGCCGCCCGACGCTGGAACTGCTGCTGCCACTCGCCAGGGCCCACCAGGTTCAACTGGACGAACTAGTCGACGCCCCGCCGACCGGCGATCCACGCATCCACGCGCGGCCGATCAAGCGGAACGGCGCGGTGATGATCCCGTTGAGCAGGCGCCCGGGCGGCCTCCAGGCGTACAAGCAGATCTATCCCGAGGGCTGGCCGGGAGGCGACGTCAACCAGCAGACACACGAGGGCTATGACTGGATCTACGTGCTGTCCGGCCAACTCCGGCTGGTCCTGGGCGACAAGGACTTCGTCCTGTCCGTCGGTGAGGTCGCCGAGTTCGACACCCGGATGCCGCACTGGTTCACCAACCCCGGACCGGGCCCTGCCGAGGTGCTGTGCCTCTTCGGACCCCAGGGCGAACGCATGCACGTCCGCGCCCGCTCCGACTAGTGCTTGCGGGCTTCGGCCGCCTTAGTGGTCAGGTAGTCCCGCTCAGGCAGACTCGTCGTACGCCGGGCCGCCGCGCTGAAGTGATCCGCAGCAGCCGCCGCATCCCCGAGCATCTCGCACAAATGCCCCCGTACTGCGTCCAGTCGGTAATGCCCGGGTAGTTTCGCGTCCAGCGGCCGGAGCAGGTCCAACCCAGCCTGCGGACCCTTCACCATCGCCACCGCGATCGCGCGGTTGAGAGTG
Source organism: Kribbella sp. (assembly GCF_035687465.1). NCBI lineage: Bacteria > Bacillati > Actinomycetota > Actinomycetes > Propionibacteriales > Kribbellaceae > Kribbella > Kribbella sp. The sequence goes on along the minus strand of NZ_DASRXP010000154.1, from coordinate 5,407 downwards.
ACCATGGGGTTGCCCGACAACTCCTCCAGCACCCCGTACAGCGCGAGGATCTGCGGCCAGTCGGTGTCCTGCGGCCGGTCCACCTCGTCGTGCAGAGCCGCGATCGCCGCCTGCAACTGGTACTCCCCCAGCGGCGGCCGGCCGAAGGCGTCCACAGCCAGCGCGACCCCTTCGGTAATGAACTCCTTGTTCCACAGGCCGCGGTCCTGGTCTGCCAGCGGGATCAGTTGACCGGCCGAGCCGGTCCGCGCCGAGCGCCGGGCATCGTTGAGCAGCATCAGCGCGAGCAGCCCGGTGACCTGTCCGTTCTCCGGGAGCAGCGCGTGGACCATCCGGGTCAGCCGGATCGCCTCGGCGGAGAGATCACTCCGCTGCAACTCCGGGCCACTGCTGCTCGCGTACCCCTCGTTGAAGACCAGGTAGAGCACATGCAGGACCTGGCTGAGCCGTTCGTCGCTCTGGTCGACCTCGAACTTCACGCCCTTGACCCGCTGCTTGGCCCGGCTGATCCGTTGCGCCATGGTTGCTTCCGGCACGAGATACGCGGCCGCGATCTCCGCGGTGGTGAGACCGCCGACCGCCCGGAGCGTCAGCGCGATGGCGGACGCAGGTGTGAGTTCTGGATGGCAGCAGAGGAACAGCAGCCGGAGTGTGTCGTCCGTGCTCTCCACCTCGGCCGCCGGTACGTCCCGCTGCGCCGCCAGCTCCTCCCGGCGCCGCCTGGCCTGCTCCTGCCGGACCTCGTCGATGAACCGTCGCGACGCTGCCTGGATCAGCCAGGCTCGCGGGTTGTCCGGACGGCCGTCCTTCGGCCACGTCCTCGTCGCCGCCAGCAGGGCTTCCTGGACGGCGTCCTCGGCCGCGGTGAAGTCGCCCGTCCGGCGGACCACCGCACCAAGGACCTGCGGCGTCAGGTCACGCAGCAGGTCGTCGAAATCGGTTGTGGTCACCTCAGAGCTCTCCCGCCTTCCCCATCACCTGACGGACCTCGATCGGCTGTCCGCACGGATGCCCACCCGGGCCGGGCGCCGACGACAGTACCGCAGCGATCTCCACTGCGCGGGCCTCCGACTCCACGTCGATCACCTGGTAGCCGGCCAGCACTTCCTTGGCCACCGGATAGGGCCCTTTGGTCATGACCAGTGCCGTCACGCCGTTCGCCCGGACCACCTTCGCCAGCTCGGGTGCGGCCAACGCCTGTGCCTCCACCAGTTCACCGCTGTCGGCCAGCTCGTCCAGCTGGTCGCGCAGGTACTGCAGGTGCGCCCTGATGTCCTCGGGATCCCACTCCAGCATCGGCCGGTCGACCGCGCCACCGTCGTGGTTCACCAGCAACAAGAACCTGGTCATGCTCCGCCTCCTGTAGTCGCCCTCAGCCACTGGACGGAGCTGCCCTCCCCTTCTTGACATGCCGCGGTCTCAACGGTGCGGACGAGTCCGCTCCGGGCTGGCGGTCTCCAGCGGTACGTCATCGGCCGGGACGATCCCGAGCTCGGTCGTCTGCCTGCCCAGTACCGCGTCGAGGAGCCACTCGTTCGCAGTACGGACGCGGTTCCCTGGCATGGCCATCAGGTGATAGCCGCGCGTGACTACCTTGGCCGGGAAGCCTGCCAGCGGCACATGCAGCGGGTTGGCCGCCGCATCCGTCCCTCCGAGGTCCACAACGAACCCGAGGTCCCTGTGCTCGTAGGCCTTCCGCTCGCCGGTGCCGAACGACGCGGCGATGTTGCGCGCTGCCCGGCGGCCCTGCCGCTCAGCGTGCTGCGCAGTCATCGGGGTCACCTCACCCGGCCTGGTCAGATCCGGTACTGCGGCCGCGTCGCCGCACGCATAGACGTCCGGATGGCCCGGGACATTCAGGTACTCGTCGACGATCAGCCGACCCTTCTCCGTCTTCAGCCCGAGTCCGCCGACCATCGGATCCGGCCGCACGCCGACACACCAGATCAGCGACTGCGTAGCCACCTCGGTCTTGTCCGTCAGCCGCACCCCGTCGTGCATGGCCTCTTCCACGGACAACCCCGTCAATACTTCGACTCCTCGCTCCCGCAGCACCTTGTCGGCAGTGCGGGACAACCTGATGTCCAGCTCAGGCAGAACCCGGTTGGCCACGTCCAGCAGCATCCAGCGGATCCGCTGGTCACGCAGCCGGGGGCGCTTCTTCTTGAGGAGCTCCGTGTAGAGCACACCGTGCGCGGCCACCTCTGTCCCGGTGTAGCCGGCTCCGACCACCACGAACGTGCAGAGCGCGTCCCGCTCGGTCTGGTCGTCCGTAGCGTCGGCCAGCTCGATCTGCTGGGTGAGGTGGTCCCGCAGGAAGACTGCCTCAGGGATCCCGCGGAACCCGTGCGCATGCTCGGCGACCCCGGGGATCGGCAGCAGCTTGTTCACACTGCCCGCGGCGATGACGAGGCGGTCGTACCCGAGCTGACCACGGCGGCGGAGCGGATCCTCGTACTGGATCGTGCGCTCGTCCAGGTCGAGCCCGTCCACCTCGCCGACCACCAGCCGCACCTCAGGCAGCGTGTCGGCGATGGAGACGGTCACCCGGCGCGGCTCGAGGATGCCGGTGGCCACCTCGGGCAGCAGCGGCACATACAGGAAGTAGTCGGTCGGGTTGACGAGCACGATCTCCGCTCGCCCGCGGGCCAGCCGGCACAGCGTCTTCGCCGCGTGGTAGCCCGCGAAGCCGGCGCCAACGATGACGATCCTCGGTCTCATGACCCCTCAGTATCCGCGCTACCGCCGACCGGCGACACCCTGGTGGCAGGCAGATGCCGGTCAGTCGAGCAGCGCGTCGACGAACTGCTCGGCGTCGAAGGGGGCCAGGTCGTCGGCCCCTTCGCCCAGCCCGACGAGCTTGACCGGGACGCCCAGTTCGCGCTGGACGGCGATCACGATGCCGCCCTTGGCGGTGCCGTCGAGCTTGGTCAGCACCAGGCCGGTCACGTTGATCACCTCGGCGAAGACACGGGCCTGGGTGAGGCCGTTCTGGCCGGTGGTGGCGTCGATCACGAGCAGTACCTCATCGACCTCGGCGGTCTTCTCGATCACCCGCTTGACCTTGCCGAGCTCGTCCATCAAGCCGGTCTTGGTGTGCAACCGGCCGGCAGTGTCGACCAGCACCACGTCGGCCGACTCGTCGATGCCCTGCTTGACCGCGTCGAACGCGATGCTGGCCGGGTCGCCGCCCTCAGGACCCCGCACAGTCCGTACGCCGACCCGCTCGCCCCAGGTCTGCAGCTGGTCCGCGGCCGCGGCGCGGAACGTGTCGGCCGCACCGAGCACGACATGCTTGTCCTCGGCAACCAGTACCCGGGCCAGCTTGCCGACCGTCGTGGTCTTGCCGGTGCCGTTGACGCCGACCACCAACACGACCGCGGGCTGCCCGTCCTTGCGCTCGACCTTCAGGCTCCGGTCCAGCGACGGGTCGACCAGCGCGACCAGCTCCTCGCGCAGGATCGCCCGGGCCTGGTCGCCGGTCACGCCTTCGACCCTGACCCGGGTCCGGAGTCGCTCGACCAGTTCCTGGGTGGGGGCGACACCGACATCAGCGGTGATCAGCGTGGTCTCGATGTCCTCCCACGCCTCCTCGTCGAGGGTGTCGCGGGAGAGCAGCGCGAGCAGGCCCTTGCCGAGCGAGCCCTGCGACCGGGCCAGCCGGGCCCGCAGCCGGACCAGCCGGCCCTGGGCGGACTCGGGCTTGTCCAGCGTGCTCGCCGGCTCGGGCAGTTCGGTGTCCTCGAGCGTCCGGGTCGGGGTGTCGCGCGGTTCCTCGGCGTCCTCGCCGACCTTCGGCTCAGCCGTCTCTAGCGGCGCGGGCTGCGGCTTCGCCGGCAGCTCGGTGGTCCTCCGGCGCCGGGTGACGACCAGTCCGGCGGTACCGGCGACCAGTACGACCGCGACCGCGATGATGGCGATCAGAACCTGGTCAGCGAGCAGAGGGACGAACTGAGTAGTCAACACGGTTCCCCATCTTGGCAGACACCCAGTCCGCCGCTCGCATCCCTCACACCAGGTGGACCCGCGGTTGCGTGGGGTGAGGAGCCAGTTCAGGGCGGTGGGTGAGCAAGACGACGGTACGGCGGCCCGCCGCCGCGAACAGGTCCGTCAGCAGGGCTCGAGCGGTCTCCTCGTCCAGGTGCTCAGTCGGCTCATCCAGTACGAGCACGTCGTGGTCGGCCAGCAACAGCCGCGCGAACGCCAACCGCTGACGCTCACCACCGGACAGCCGGGCCCCGTGCTCACCCACCATCGTGTCGAGCCCCTGCGGTAGGCACTCCACGAACTGCCCGAGCCGAGCGGCGTACAGCGCCTTCCACAGCCTCAAGTCACTCGCCCCCGGCTTCGCCAGCAGCAGGTTCTCCCGAATGCTCGTGTCGAACACGTGACTCTCCTGGGTCAGCAACCCGACCACGGACCGCACCTGATCACCCCCGAGCCTCCGCACGTCCACACCTCCCAGCCGGATCTCGCCGCTGCTCGGCTCGAGGAACCTCAGCAACGCCGAGGCGAGCGTGCTCTTGCCAGACCCGCTTGGACCGGTGACGACGACCCGGCTTCCAGCAGGCAGATCCAGGTCCAGCCCTCGCAGCACCTCATTCGAGCCGTAGCCGGCGTGCAGGTCGCGTACCTGTACCTCTCGCCCATCCGGGACAGCCATTGGCGTCTCGGGCTCTGCAACAGGTGCCGGCGCACTCATAAGTTCCTCTACTCGCGCCAGCGAGGCCCTGACCCGGATAGCAAGCTGCGCAGCCGCCGGAATCCCTCCGAGCACGTCTGCCAACGCAAGCGGCGTCAACACCAGTACTGCGAACACCGGGCCCGAGATGTCGGCGCCACTGCCGAGCACCAACCCCGCCAGGCTCGCTCCCCCGACGCAGAGCACCAGCAAGGCGCTCCCGAGCCCGGCGCTCCAAGCAGAGCGACGTTCCGCAGCCGCCAGCCTTGCGTCGGCCGCTGCAAACGAGGCCAGCACGTCATCCACTGCACCGAACGCCAGTACGTCGGCCGCCGTCTGCAGGTCCTCCGCAGCGGCAGCCGAGACGTCACCGCGGGCTCCCGCAATCGCCCTCTCGGCTCTCCGCGCACTGGCAGCCGTCAACCAAGGCACAACCGTGCACGCCACCAACACAGCCACCGCGACTGCACCACCAGCGACTGGCAGCAACAGCACCAACAGACCGACCGTTGCGACTGCTGTCACTGCGGCAACCACGACAGGCAAGACGACCCGCAACCAGAGATCAAGCACTGCATCGACATCGAGCACGAGCCGAGCCAGCAGATCCCCATTGCGCACCGAAGCCAACCCAGCCGGCGCCAACTCCTCAAGCCGCGCCGTCACCCGAGCCCGGGTCTCCCCCAACACCCGGTACGCCGCATCGTGCGCCACGAGCCGCTCCAC
>NZ_DASRXP010000153.1:0-24985 GCF_035687465.1 Kribbella sp. | reverse complement strand
CCGACAAGTTCTGGTACGGCACCGGCCGCCGCCGCCACCTACTGCGCGAACTGGCCGGCCTAGTCGACGAAAACGAACGCCTCCACGAAGAAACCACCCGCCTCCGAGCCAAACTCCACGACCACGGCATCAACCCCGACTGACCTCCCCCACCTCCCGCAATCGGCGATCGGCGTACGGGTGGGTGGGGTCAGGTGGTGGCTAGGCGGGCTTTTTCGGCTTTGACGTCGAAGTCGGCTGTGGGCCATTGGGGGTCGAGGCTTTGCATGGTTTCGAGGAGGAGGGTGGTGACGGCCCAGTTGCGGTACCACTTGCGGTCGCTGGGGATCACGTACCAGGGGGCCTCGGGGCCGTTGCAGTTCTCGAGGGCTGCTTGGTAGGCCTCGGCGTAGTCCGGCCAGAGCTCGCGCTCGTCGATGTCGGCCGGGTTGTACTTCCAGTGCTTGGTGGCGTCGTCCAGGCGCGCCTCGAGCCGGATCTTCTGCTCTTCCGGCGAGATGTGCAGGAAGCACTTGATCAGCGTGATCCCGCTGTCCGCGAGCTCGGCCTCGAAGTCGTTGATCTGCTCGTAGCGGCGATTCCACACCGGCGGCGCGACCAGGTTGCGCACCCGCGCGATCAGCACGTCCTCGTAGTGGGACCGGTCGAAGATGCCGATGATCCCGGGGCCGGGTAGCGCCTGCCGGATCCGCCAGAGGAAGCCGCGGCGCTTCTCGGCCGGGGTGGGCGCCTTGAACGAGGTGATCCGCAGACCTTGCGGGTCCATCAGGCCGGCTCCGTGACGGATCACGCCGCCCTTGCCTGAGGTGTCCATGCCCTGCAGGACAAGGAGGATGCTGCGCTGACCGCCTTTGCGCCCTTCGGCGTACAGGCGCTCCTGCCAGTCCGAGACGTCGGCACCGAGGCCGTCGAGGGCGACCTTGCCGTCCTCCTTGCTGCCGCTGAACCCCGTCGTGGCGCGCGTGTCGTACGCGCTCAGGTCCACCGGCCCCGGCGGAACCCGCAGCTCATCGAGCAACTTGCCGCTCGACGCCGGCTCGTCGGCCTTCGTCTTCTTGTTCTTCACCATTTAGACATCCTGCCCCATCCCCGCCCGGGCATGGGCGAAGACAGGGCAGGAGTCTGTACTACGTCAGCGGCGGGTGGTCGCGCTGCCGAGGTCCCAGCTGATGGGAGTCGAGTACAGCGCGAACCGGTAGTCGCGGGTCTTGCTGTACCGGTAGGAGAGGCTGACCTCGCCCTTGGAGTTGGTCCAAACAGACTTCAGCGTCTGCCAGTTCGACTGCCCGATCTCCCGGAACTGGAAGACCCCACCAGCGGAACGCTTGAAGTAGTTGTTGTTCGAAACCGAGTACAGCAACGACGTGCCCTTGAGGGTCACGACGTCAGCCTTACGCGACGACGAGATCCACGCACCGGCCGCCAGCTTCACGGTCACCGGAACGTTGGTGTTCTGGGTGTAGGTCACGCCGGGTTCGTTGTAGTTCCCGCTGCCGCCGGCCACGAACTTCTGGACGCCGATAGGGTCCGCAGCGAAGAGCCACCAGGTTCCGTCATAGTCGGGATCCCGGTCATCCCAGGCGATGAAGTTCACCACGCCCTTGGAGGGGTGGGTCAGATTCCAGCCGGAGGTGTTGCCCTGACGGACGCAGTCACCGGTGATCTTGCCGGGGATGATCGTGATCGGCCGGCCGAGGGCCACCCGGTTCGTGACGGACAGGTTGCAGGTGCCGGCGGCCTGAGCCATCGCGGAGGGACCGTGGCCCGGAGGCGCCGGGAACGGCGGGCGGACCGCCGAAGCAGCCAGCGGCGTCACGGCGGCGAGGCCGAGAACGGCGATCGCGGCCGTGAGGGTACGGCGAATCATTCGATGTGCTCCCTAGATGTCCATGCGTTGATGGCACTGGGACCCCCCTCAGCACCTTTCCGCGCGGAGCCTAACCGTCCGCCGGGCTCTCACCAGGCCGTTTTGGGGTCGGATGAGACGTCGGTCACACAGCTTTTGCAGCTTGTTGCAATCGTCGAAACCACACAGTGAACAAGCCACCTCAGCGAGTGGTCCAACACACCAACTCCAGCTGTTACCGGGTGGTGATCGCGCTGCCCAGATCCCAGCTGATGGGGGTCGAGTAGAGGGAGAAGCGGTAGTCGCGGACCTTGGAGTACCGGTAGCTCATCGTCGCGACGCCGGCTGAGGTGGTCCATACCGACTTGAGGTTCTTCCAGGTCGTCGTGCCACGCTCGCGGAACTGGAACACGCCTGCCGCCGAACGCTTGAAGTACTTGTCCGAGCTGGTCGAGTACAGCAGCGACGTACCGGTGAGGATGACGACATCCGACTTACGCGACGACGCGATCCAGGCTCCAGCCGCCAGCCGGATATCGGTAGTCGGCGTGTTCTGGAGCTGATCGACGAAGGCTCCGTTCCAGGCAGAGCTCGGCCGCCAGGTGTGCTGGCCGAGAGTCCCACCATCACCGTTGGTGTTCGGAGACTACGGGCAGTTAACGCCCGCGACTAGAGGTCGTGGGTGTCAGGGGTGCATGCCGGTGTTGGCTAGGGCTATTAGGCGGGAGAGGGCTCGGAGGTACTTCTTGCGGTAGCCGCCTTTGAGCATTTCTGGGGAGAACATGCGGTCGAGGGGGACGCCGCTGGCTAGGAGCGGGAGGTTGCGGTCGTACATGCGGTCGGCGAGGACGACTACGCGGAGGGCGACGTTTTCGTCGGTGAGTTCGCGGATGTCGGTGATGCCGACGGTTTCGACGCCGTCGAGGAGGGCGCCGTACTTGCTGGGGTGCAGCTCGGCGAGGTGGTGGTAGAGGTCGACGAAGTGGTCGCAGGATGCCGCGGGCAGGTCAGTCGCCGTCTGGGTGACGCGGTCGTCGGGCCAGGGGGTCGGGGCCACGGGCAGGCCGCGGTGGCGGTAGTCGGGGCCATCGATCCGCCGTACGTCGAAATGCGCGGCGAGACCCTGGATCTCGCGAAGGAAGTCGATCGCCTGGAACCGGCCCTCCCCCAGTTTGTCGGGGAGCGTGTTCGAGGTGGCGGCCAATTGGACGCCGGCGTCGACGAGTTGCCCGAGCAGGCGGGAGATCAGCACGGTGTCGCCGGGGTCGTCGAGCTCGAACTCGTCGATACAGATCAGCCGGTACTCCGAGAGCGCGGTCACGGCTGAGCGCATCCCGAGGGCGCCGACCAGATTCGTCAGCTCGACGAACGTGCAGTACATCTTCGGACCGGCGGACACGTGCCACAGGGACGCGAGCAGGTGAGTCTTGCCGACCCCGAATCCGCCGTCGAGGTAGATCCCGGGCTTCGTCGCGGGAGCGGCCTTCCGTCGCCGCCACCAACCGTCTTCCTGCCGGGGCTCGGCGAGCGCAGTACCGCGTTCGACCAGTAGTGCGAGGGCCTCGGACTGGCTCGGTTCGTCGGGATCCGGCCGATAAGTCTCGAACCGCACCGGGGCGAACCGTGGCGGCGGCACACATTCCGACAACAACCGGTCCGGACCAACCTCCGGCCGCCGCTCGGAAAGACGGATCGGCATGCCCCCACCCTACGAGCCCACCCACCTGCCGGCGTCGCTCGGACGGAAACTCCTGGAAACAACGGCTCCGACCTTGACCGCTTTCTTACTTTCAGTTAGGAAGTTGTAGAGGCGGTATCCGCAGCCGGACGGCTAACGACCGAGGAGTCACCATGCAAGGTGATCGGCAACTCCCATCCCTGTCGGCGACACCGATCCGACGACGAACCCTGCTCCGGGGAGCCTTCGGTGGCGCCGCCGCCCTCGGACTCGCCCCGGCCCTCGCAGCCTGCGGTGGCAGCGACAGTGGCGGCGGCAGCAGCGGCGGCAAGACCGTCGTACGGATGTGGTCCTGGTACAGCGACCAGGAGGATCAGTGGCCCAAGCTGATCGAGAAGTTCGAGGCGGCGCACAGCAACATCAAGATCGAGAACCGGGTCTTCGGCACGCCCGACCAGTACCTGCCCGCCCTGCAGGCCGCGGTCGCCGGTGGCGACGTACCGGAGATCTTCGCGCCGCACACGAGAGCGCTCACCTATGGCACCGGCGGGGTCTCGGCCGATCTGAAGAAGGACCTCGGTGACGACTTCCTGAAGGACTTCTTCGACTCGGCCAACCAGGAGTACACCCTGGACGGCAAGCAGTACGCGGTCGGTTGGATGGCGCAGACCTTCGGCCTGTTCTACAACCCGGACCTGCTGAAGAAGGCCGGCGTCGGCGAGGACGAGATCGAGACCTGGGACGACCTGATCGCGGCCGCCGCCAAGATCCGGGCCCTCGGCAAGCATCCGGTGGCGATCAGCTGCAACCCGACCACCAGTTCGCTGGACTTCTTCCTCCCCCTGGTCACCCAGGTGGCCGACGACCCGACGTACTACCTCAAGCTGGACCAGCTCCAGGACGGCCTGAACTACGAGGACCCGAAGATCATCCAGGCCCTCGAACTGAACCAGCGGATCGTCAAGGGCGGAGTCTTCCAGCCCGGGACGACGGGCACCACCGGCGACCAGCTCGCGCAGATCTTCTACTCCGAGAAGGCCGCGATGCTCTACAACGGCTCGTGGACACCGCAGGGACTCTCGAAGGACGCTCCCCCGGCGTTCGCGAAGAAGTACAAGGTGATGAAGACGCCCGCGATCGCCGCGGGCAAACGACACTGGTGTGCGAACCAGGCCGGCGCCGGCTGGGCGGTCTCGGAGACCAGCAAGAACAAGGACGCGGCGCTCGAGGTGCTGAAGTTCCTGTACTCCGCCGACCAGTACTCCCCCACCATGAACGACTCGAACTCGATGCCCGCGACCAAGAGCGCCGCGGGCCGGATCGAGTTGCCGATCATGAAGCAGATGACGTCCTGGCTGCTCGACGGTGACGGGTGCCCGCACATCCCGTTCGGCCCTGGGTCGGTCGCCGCCGGCGATCCGCTGTCGAAGATCTTCGACGGGACCGGCCAGCCCGCGGCTGTGGCGAAGGAGATGCAGCAGGCCGTACTGAACGCGAAGGGTGGCTAAGCCGGTGGCGACCACCCTTTCCACCCGCCCGGTGGTGCCGTCGGGGGCGGCGGCACCACCGCGGCGGCATCGGTTCGGCTCGCCTCTGCGCAAGTCGCAGCGCGTCGCGGGCTACCTGTTCGTCCTGCCCACCTTCGCCCTGTTCCTCGGCTTCGTCCTGTGGCCGATCCTCTACACGTGCTACCTCAGCCTGACCGCCTGGGGCGGTTTCGGATCGCCCCGGTTCCTTGCCTTCGACAACTACACTCGCATGTACGGCGACCCGGTGGCGCGCCGCGCACTGATCATCACCCTGGTCCTGACAGCCGTGACCACCGCGATCCTGACCTTCGTCGGGCTGCTGATCGCAGTACTGGTGAACTCGGTGTGGAAGCACGTCGGCGTCGTGGTCCGGACCATCCTGTTCATCCCGGGCATCGTGTCGTTCGTGGTGTCCGGGGTGCTCTGGAGGCTGATCTACGACCCGAACATCGGCACCCTCAATCAGATCCTCGGCTCGATCGGGCTGGACTCCTTGCAGCATCCCTGGCTGGCTGACCGCGCAACGGTGCTCCCGGCCCTGATCCTGGTGACGATCTGGGGTGGACTCGGTTTCAACATGCTGATCTTCTTCGCCGGCCTGCAGGGCATCGATCCGAGCCTGTACGAGGCGGCCGAAGTCGATGGCGCCAACAAGACCCAGCAGTTCTTCCACATCACCATCCCCAGCCTGCGCGTGGTCACCGGGCTGGTGATCAGCCTCGGGCTGCTGAACGGGTTCAAGGCCTTCGACATCATCTACGTGATGACGGGCGGCGGCCCCAACCACGGCAGCGAAGTACTGGGGACTTATCTGTACTCGCTGGCGTTCGGTTCCACGTCCGGATCCATCCCGCAACTCGGGTACGCGAGCGCGTTCAGCGTGCTGACGATGGTGCTCTGCACGCTCGCGGTGATCGCCCAGCTCTGGCTGACCAGGAGGGCCGACCGATGACCGTTGCCTCCAGCGAGCGGTCGGTGTCGAAGCCGTTCAAGTTCCCCTTCGGCAAGAGCTTCGCGACCTTCGTCCTGCTGCCCTTCTGCGTGCTGATGGCGTTCCCGTTCGTGTGGATGCTGCTCACCTCGTTGCGGGAGCCGAACACGATCTTCGGTGGATCGTTCTTCCCGAACAAACTGGTCTTCGACGGCTACTCGACCGCATGGACGTCGATCCAGTTCCCGCTGCACTTCTGGAACAGCGTTTGGATCACCTCGGTCACAGTGGTCGGCGTACTGATCTTCGCGACCCTCAGCGGGTATGCGTTCGCCAAGCTCGATTTCCCGTTCCGGAACACGCTCTTCGTGCTCTTGCTGACGACCCTGATGATGCCGTCGACGGCGCTGATCATCCCGCTCTACCTGCAACTGAAGTCGCTCGGGCTGCTCGACTCCCAGACCGGGCTGCTGGTGCTCTACATCTCCGGGTCGGCGCCGTTCGCGATGTTCCTGATGCGGGCGTTCTTCCAGACGCTGCCCGACGAGCTGATCGAGGCGGCCCGGGTCGACGGCGGGAGCGAGTTCACCATCTTCCGCCGGGTGATCCTGCCGCTGACCAGGCCCGGGATCGCAACCGTGGTGATCTTCCAGTTCCTGAACACCTGGAACGAGTTCCTGATCGCGAACACCGTCCTGCGCAACACCGACTCGCTCCCCCTCCAGCCTGTGCTGTTCACCCTGATGGGCCAGTACTCCACCAACTGGCCGGCCCTCACCGCCGGCCTCACCCTGTCCGTCATCCCGGTGATCGTGGTCTACGTCCGGATGCAGCGGCAGTTCGTCGCCGGGATGATGCTCGGCGCCGTCAAGAACTGACCCCCCACCTCATGAACCAGCCTCCTCTCCGAAAGAGAGCCTCATGCCGATCAAGAACGTCGTCGTCAACTGCACCGACGTGCAGCGCTCGGTCGAGTACTACACCAAGTTCCTGGAGCTGCCGCTGATCGGCGAAGCAACGCCAGAACGCGCTCTCCTGGACGCTGTCTCGGCCACGATCGAACTCCGGTCCGTCGCCGCCGGCCGCGACCAGAGCACCTGGGTGACCGACGATCTGCAGAAGGGATTCCGGCACATCGGCTTCAAGGTCGACCGGCTGGACGAACGGGCCGACGCGCTCAAGGCGGCCGGGGTGGAGTTCAAGCTGGACCCGCTGGATGCCGAGGGCAAGGTCCGCATCTGCTTCTTCTTCGACCCCGACGGCGCCCTGCTGGAGATGATCCAGGGCGACCTCCAGTACGCCGCTGTGCTGGACGCCGACGGGGTCGCCAGAGAGCGCGCTCTCGGCGTTCCCGAGCGACCCCGGTTCGACCACGTCGCGGTCACGATCGAGGACCGGGATGCCACGCACGAGTACTACCGGGACAACTTCGGCTTCTCGTTCATCGGCACGATCGAACAGCCGCACGACCCCCGCGGCTTCAGCATCGGCTACCTGAAGTCGGGCGACACCGTGATCGAGGTCTTCACCTATCAGCGCGACAAGAGCTTCCGGCAGCCGCAACTCGACGTCGCCGGCTTCGCGTACGCCGAACTCGCCGGTGACCCGCCGCGGAACCTGACCGAGACCACAGCCCCGGACGGCACCACCGTCTACGTGGACCCGGACGGTTTCGCCTTCTCGGTGAGCCCTACGTTATGAGTACCGCACAACGGCTGTTCAGCGACGACAAGGGGTCTGCATGACGAGTCCGTCCGGCAACGACTGGCTGCGTCCGTTGGGATCCACCGGCCTGACCGTCTCCGCGGTCTGCGCCGGTGGCGCTCTGCTCGCCGGCATGCCCGAGATCTTCGGGTACGACGTGAGCCGGGCCGATGCGGTCGCCCTGATCGACCGGGTGTTCGACGGCCCGTTGACCTGGATCGACACCTCCAACGGCTACGGCGACGGCGAGAGCGAGAGCCGGATCGGCCAGGCGATCGCGGAGCGGGGCGGGTTGCCCGAGGGATTCCTGGTCGCGACCAAGGTCGATGCCCAAGGCGACGACTACTCCGGCGCCCGGGTGCGGGCGAGTGTTGCCGAGAGCAAGGAACGGCTCGGCCTGGATCGGCTGCCGCTGGTGTATCTGCACGATCCCGAGTTCCACGACTTCGACCGCATGCGCGATGCGGTTGACACGTTGATGCAGCTGCGGGACGAAGGAGCGATCGGTCACGTCGGGCTTGCCGGCGGCAACGTTCGAGAGCTCTCCCGCTATCTAGAACTCGGCGGGTTCGAGGTGCTGCTGGTGCACAACCGGTGGAGCCTGGTCGACCACAGCGCCGAGGAACTGATTCAGAAAGCGCTCTCTGCCGATCTCGCCGTGATCAACGCGGCGATCTACGGAGGTGGCATCCTGGCGAACCCGCAGGGCGGTTCACGCAAGTACGGCTACCGCGACGCGCCCGCCGCCACGCTCGAGGCGGTCGCGCTGATGGACAAGGCCTGCCGTGAGTACGGGATCGACCTCGCCACCGCGGCGTTGCAGCATTCGGTGAACGACCCCCGGATCACCGGCACCGTGATCGGCATCAGCAAGCCCGCCCGGGTGGAGCGGCTGATCACCTCACTGGAGTCCGAGATCCCGCGCGAACTGCAGGACCGCCTGACCGAACTGATGCCCGACAAGCAGTACTGGCTGGAGGGAACACCATGACGAGCTTTCCGGACGGATTCGTCTGGGGTGCGGCGACAGCGTCGTACCAGGTCGAGGGAGCGGTTTCCGAGGACGGGCGAGGGCCGAGTATCTGGGACACCTTCGCGCACACGCCGGGCAAGATCGCCGATGGCGAGACTGGGGATGTTGCCGACGACCACTACCACCGCTACGCCGAGGACATCAGGCTGCTGGCGGAGCTGGGGTTGAAGGCGTACAGGTTCTCGATCGCTTGGTCGCGGGTGATTCCGGCCGGCAGTGGAGCGACGAACTCGGCCGGCCTCGACTTCTACCGGCGATTGGCCGAGACGTGCCTGGAGAACGGGGTCACGCCGTACGCGACGCTGTACCACTGGGACCTGCCGCAGCCGTTGGAGGACGCGGGCGGCTGGCTGGTACGGGACGCGGCCGAACGGTTCCGGGACTTTGCCGCGATCACTCAGGGAGCGCTCTCCGACGTGATCAAGCACTGGATCACGCTGAACGAGCCGTGGTGCTCGGCCTTCCTCGGGTACGGGAACGGGGAACATGCTCCCGGGCGGACCGAGGGAGCCGATGCCCTGAAGGCTGTGCATCATCTGCTGCTGGGACACGGATTGGCGTTGCAGGCGATCAAGTCACCCGAGAACACCATCGGGATCACACTCAACCCGGCACCGATCCACGCCGCCGAGAGCGGCGAGTCGGAGGCCGATCGTGATGCCGCTCGTCGGATCGACGGGTTGCGCAACAGGCTGTTCCTCGAACCACTGCTGCTCGGGAAGTACCCGTCCGACGTACTGGAAGACACCGGGATGGCGGACTGGTTCGCGCAGTACGCCACTGATCTGCCGGTGATCTCCGGGCCGCTGGACTTCCTGGGAGTCAACTACTACTGCCCGACGACCGTGGCGGCGCCGGACGGCCCGATCTCCGATCCGGGCAAGGTCAGCACCCAGCCGGGTAGCGAGAACGTCGTTGCCGTCGACACCGGACTCGAACGCACCCAGATGGGCTGGCCGATCCAGCCGAGCGGGCTTCGCGACATCCTGAAGGCGATCAACGACCTGGCACCGGACCTGCCCTTGTACGTCACGGAGAATGGCGCCGCGTATCCCGACGAGGTGCTGTCGGACGGGACGATCCAGGACGACAAGCGGCAGTCCTATCTCGAGCAACACATCGAGGTCTGCCGCCAGGTCACCGCCGAAGGACTTCCACTGAAGGGCTACTTCATCTGGACCCTGATGGACAACTTCGAATGGGCCTACGGCTTCACCCGCCGCTTCGGCCTCATCCACGTCGACTACCCGACCCAGCAACGCACCCTCAAACAAAGCGCCCACTGGCTCAAGAACTTCCTCACCGCCTAGCTACTCAGGGCTCGGTTGGAGGTTTGGTGGGGGGTTAGCTGGCTGTGGAGGACCAGAGAGGCGGCGCCGAGGGCGGCGGCGCTGGGTCCTAGTTTCGAGAGCTCGACGCGGGTGGGGTGCATGGCGCGGACGAAGGAGAGGCGGTTGATCTCGGCGGCCGCGACTCGCCTGTAGATCTCACCTGCCTCGCTGAAGCCCGGGCCCGCGAGGATGATCTGGTCCAGGTCCAGCAGGTTGGTGATCGACAGAAGCGCCTTTGCCAGGTAGGTCGCCGAGGCCTCGATCAGCGCCAGGCAGCGCCCGTCGCCAGCCGCCGCCTGACGGGCGATCTTCGCGAAGTCCGAGCGGATCGAGACCCGCCGCCCGCGCAATGCGAGCTCACGCACCAGGTCCTCATCCTCATGCGCCAGGCTCACCACCCGGGCCGGTGCCGCCAGACTCTCCAGGCAACCGCGCCCACCGCACCAGCAGTCCGGACCGTTCACCTCGAGCACCATGTGCCCGATCTCCCCCACGTTCGAAGAAGATCCGCGGTAGACGTCGCCGTTCGTGACCAGCCCGAGCCCGAAGCCCGCCGCCAGATAGACGGTGGCGAAGTCGTTCGCGGACGGGATCCGGCCGGCCCAGAACTCGCCGATCGCCGCACAGGTGGAGTCGTTCTCCACCACGATCGGGTGGTCGATCGCCGAGCTCAGCTTGTCCCGGACCGCGAACGGTTCCCAGGCGTACTTGCTGGCATTTGCCCTCAGCAACCGGTCCACCCGCCCCTGCCGGCCGGCCAGCGCCACACCGACCCCTACGAGCGTGGCGGGCTCGATGTTCGCCTTGACAATAAGGTCTTCCAGCTCGTCGGTCAGACGCTGGATGACGGCTGCTGGGGTGTCGCGACCGATGCCCTTCGAGGACAGTTGCTCGATGACGCGACCACTCATGTCGGTGACGACGTAGGTCGTGCTCGGGGTGTCGATGGACACGCCAACGGCATGGCGGGCGCGGGGGTTGAACTGCAGCAGCGTCGCGCGCTTACCGCCGGTGGGATCGCCGAGTCCGGTCTCGATGATGAGTCCGTCGGCGAGCAACTGCTTGACGACGCGGGAGATGGAGGCTCCGGTCAGCCCGGAACGATCGGCGAGGTCGACCCGCGTGACGACGCCGCTGGAGCGGATCAGGTCGAGGATCGCGCTGTGCGTCTCCTGTGCGTTCGCACCCTTCAGGATCTTGGCCACGTGGTCACACTCCCTCCCGCTCCGCACTTTAGTACACAACGTAAGAAAGTGGGGATCCAACGACCCCAGCGGAAGAATCGCCGCGCGGACGCGGCGGCGGCGTACGGGGGTGAGCTATTGCTGGTCGGTCCAGGTGAGGACGTACTGGACGGCGCCGAGGCCGAGGTGATCGCCGGAGCGGACGCGGACGGGCGTAGTGAGGCGGAGCCCGTTGAGGTAGGTGCCGTTCATGGAGCCCAGGTCACGGAGCATCCAGCCGTCGCCGACGTGACGCAGCTCCGCGTGGCAGCGGGAGATGGAGATGTCGGGGATCCGCAGGGTGGCGCCGGGACCGCGGCCGATCCGGACCGTCGGCGAACCGGGTGGCGGCAGCGCAAGCCCGGGAAGATGCAGCTCGCGCGACGCGAGGGTGATCCGGGGGACGCGGGCTGCCAACCCCCGGAGCCACTCGATGGGTCGCGGTTCACGGCCGGGCAGATCGTGGGTGGCGTCGGCGAGTTCGCGGCGGCTCTGGGCGCGGAGGACGAAATTCATCCGCCGGATGAACGTGTCGTGCGACAAGCGGCCGGTCCCGGCCCCCTCGCGGAGGACGGCCAGCGCGCGGTCCCGCTCGGCGTCCGACGGACGCCCCACCTCGACCCGCACCGATGTCATGACGGGATTGTCCGTTGCCGCCAGGTCCACTGTCCACCACCCTCACGCCGGAGGTGGTTAGCCGAGGACGTCGGAGAGGTCGAACTTGATGGGTTCCTCGAGTTGTTCGTAGGTGCAGGACTCGGGGGTTCGGTCGTCGCGCCAGCGGACGAACTGGGCGGTGTGACGGAAGCGGACGCCCTCCATGTGGTCGTAGCGCACCTCGACCACCCGTTCCGGACGCAACGGCACGAAGCTCAGATCCTTGCCCGCCTGCCACCTGCTGCCTTCGGCGTTGCGCGGGGTCCGATTGCCCTCCTCCTGCTTCGCCCAGGCCCACGGGTGGTTGTCGAAGTCGGTGACGAGTTCCTGCATCTCCTCGAACAGTTCCTCGCGCCGCGCCATCGGGAAGGCCCCGATCACGCCAACGCTGGCGAGCACCCCCTCCGCGTTGAAGAGACCGAGCAGCAGCGAGCCGATGCGGTTCGGGCCGCTCTTGTGCACGCGATACCCCGCGACCACGCAGTCGGCGGTGCGTTCGTGCTTGATCTTGAACATCGTCCGCTTGTCCGGCAAGTACAACCCGTCCAGCGGCTTGGCGATCACACCGTCGAGGCCGGCGCCCTCGAACTGGTGGAACCACTCGGTCGCCAGGGACTTGTCGGTCGTCGTACGGGTCAGGTGGATCGGCGCCTTCGCCGGTGCCAACGCCTCCTCCAGCGCGGCACGGCGCTCCGAGAACGGCCGGTCGGTGTAGTCCGTGTCGCCGAGCGCGAGCAGGTCGAACGCGACGAACCGGGCCGGAACCGTCTCCGACAGCATCTTGACCCGGGACGCGGCCGGGTGGATCCGCTGCTGGAGCATCTCGAAGTCCAGCCGGTCCCCCGACTCACCGACGAGGACGATCTCGCCATCGATCACGCAGCGTGGCGGAAGGTTCGCCTTGAACGCCTCGACCAGTTCGGGGAAGTACCGGGTCATCGGCTTCTCGTTGCGGCTGCCGATCTCGACCTCGTCGCCGTCGCGGAAGATGATCGAGCGGAAACCGTCCCACTTCGGCTCGAAGCTGACGTCACCGTCCGGGATCTGCTTGACCGCCTTCGCCAGCATCGGCGGGACCGGCGGCATCACGGGTAGCTTCATGCCGCCATTCTGCATCCCGACGGGACCGCGGCGGATCTGCCGGACTGCTGAGACCCGATTTTCAGGTTTATCCGCCGAGGTCCCCCTTGTCGGGTCGTTGCGCGGCATGATGGGGATATACCGACTGGTAAGACCGGAGGTACGGAGATGTACGACGTCGTACTGCTCGTCGAACAGGAACTGTCAGAGCCGGACGCCAAGCGCGTCGTCGAGCTGCACCAGGACATGCCGGATCCGGTGAAGTACCACGTGGTCGTGCCGTGCCACAACGCCGAGGCGGGCGTGGAGGCGTCGATCAGCGCCCTGGGTACGGCGGACCTGTACGGACCGGGATTGGTCGACCAGCGCGAGGACCTCGCGGAGGCGCAGAAGGCGATCGACAGCGAGGCGAAGGACTGCACCGGGCGGAGCGTCCAGAGGCTGCGCGATCTCGGCCAGCAGGCGGAGGGCGGAATCTCCCATGATCGGCCGATCGACGCGCTGACGGAGACGGTCGAGAAGGTCGGTGGGCAGGAGGTCATCATCCTGACCCGGCCGCACATCGTGGCGGAGTTCTTCCATCTGGACTGGACGAACTCGGCGCGACGTCATCTCGGCGTACCGGTGCTGCATCTGCTGGAGCACGACGAGACGAAGGTCCAGAAGTAGACGACGCGGGCGCGGCTTACGACCGCGCCTCCTTCGGCAAGGTGAGAATTTCGGCTCCGTCGTCGGTGATGGCGATCGTGTGCTCACTGTGCGCCGTCCGGCAGCCTGTCGCACTGCGGAGCGTCCACCCGTCGTCATCAGTGACGAGCTTGTCGGTGTCCGCCATGACCCACGGCTCCAGTGCGAGCAGCAGCCCGGGGCGCAGTTTGTACCCACGGCCGGGTCGACCGGTGTTCGCGACGTGCGGGTCCTGGTGCATCGTTGATCCGATGCCGTGACCTCCGAACTCGGTGTTGATCGGGTACCCCGCCTCGCTGAGGACCGAGCCGATGGCATGGGAGATATCACCGATCCGGGCTCCAGGCCCGGCAGCGGCTATCCCCGCGCTCAAGGCGCGTTCGGTTGCGCTGATCATCGCGACGCTCTCCGGGGGCTTCGACGTGCCCACGATGAAGCTGATGGCAGAGTCCGCGGCGATTCCGCCTTTGGAGACTGCGAGGTCGAGTGTCAGCAGGTCGCCGTCGGCCAGCGTGTAGTCGTGCGGCAGTCCGTGCAGCACGGCGTCGTTGACGGCCGTGCAGATGTAGTGGCCGAACGGTCCGCGTCCGAAGGAAGGCTCGTAGTCGACATAGCAGGACTGCGCTCCCGCCTCGACGATCATGGTCTGGGCCCACCGATCGATGTCCAGGAGGTTCGTACCCACCGCGCTACGGCTCTTCAGGGTCTGCAGGATGTCTGCGACCAGGGCACCGGCGTCCTTTGCTCGGGGCAGTTCGGTGGGGGTCAGGATCTCGATCATGCGGCGTCTCTCACGTGCCAAAAACTATCAGTGGAGGAAGAGGAGGACGTAGGTGATGCCGGCGGCGAGGGCCGCCATCAGGAGGGAGAGGGTGGAGCGGAGGTGCTGGTCCCCGACCTTGCCGTAGTAGCGACCGTCCTCTGAGTTGTAGGCCAGCTTGAAGCCGGTGTAGCCGGCGCCCAGCGCCACCGCGAACTTGATCATCCGGCCATCCCCTCACGTCAACACAAAAAGCCTAACTCGTCAGGTACCTCTGGTGCCCCCGACGTCCAGCGATCACACGCCGGCCGCCGACTCGGCGAACTGCGTGCGGTACAGGTCCGCGTACTCCCCGTCCAGCGCGAGCAACTCCTCGTGCGTACCGCGCTCCACGATGTTGCCGTGCTCAACCACCAGGATCTGGTCCGCGTTCCGCACCGTCGACAGCCGGTGCGCGATCACGAGCGAGGTCCGGCCCTCCAGCGCGGTGTCCAGCGCCTGCTGAACCGCCACCTCGGACTCCGAGTCCAGGTGAGCCGTCGCCTCATCCAGTACGACGATGCGCGGCGCTTTCAGGAGCAACCGGGCAATGGCCAGCCGCTGGCGTTCTCCGCCGGACAGCCGGTGCCCGCGGTCCCCCACGACCGTCTCGAGCCCGTCCGGCAACGAGGACACCAGGTCCCACACCTGCGCGGAACGCAGTGCGTCGGCCATCTCGTCGTCGGTGGCGTCGGGCTTCGCGTACGCCAGGTTCGCCCGGATCGTGTCGTGGAACATGTGCGCGTCCTGGGTGACGTAGCCGATCGTGTCGTGCAACGACTGCAGAGTCACCTCGCGGACGTCATGTCCACCGATCCGCACGGAACCACCCGTCACGTCGTACAGGCGGGCGACGAGGTTCGTGATGGTGGTCTTGCCCGCTCCGGAGTGGCCGACCAGGGCGATCATCTGGCCCGACTCGACCGAGAAGGTGATGTCCTCGAGCACCTCGGACGATGCGCGCTTGTCCAGCACCGCCACGGACTCGAGGCTGGCTAGTGAAACCTGGTCCGCGGTCGGGTAGGCGAACGAGACCTGATCGAAGCTCACCGTGGATGCGCTTGCAGGCAACTGCTTGGCATCGGGAGCGTCCTTGATCATCGGCTCCAGGTCGAGCACCTCGAAAACCCGCTCGAATGACACCAGCGCGGTCATCACATCGACCCGGACGTTCGACAGCGCGGTCAGCGGCCCGTAGAGCCGCCCGAGCAGAGCCACCAGGGCGAGCAGAGTCCCGATCGTCAGCGTCTCCCGGACGGCGAGGTTGCCGCCGACGCCATAGACGAGGGCCGTCGCCAGCGCGGCGACCAAGGTCAGCGCAGTGAAGAAGACGCGGCCCAGCATGGCGATCCGGATGCCCAGGTCGCGGACCCGGCCGGAACGCTCACTGAAGTTCGCGTTCTCGATGTCCGGGCGACCGAAGAGCGTCACCAGGAGCGCACCGCCGACACTGAACCGCTCGGTCATCGCGGTCGACATGTCCGCGTTGAGTTGCATCTGCTCACGGGTCATCGCGGCCAGCCTGCGACCGAGATAACGCGCCGGCAGCAGGAAGACGGGAAGCAGCAGGATGGCGACCACGGTCAACTGCCAGCTGAGCAGCAGCATCGCGCCGACCACGAGGATCAGGCTGATCACGTTCGACACCACGCCCGACAAGGTCGAGGTGAATGCCTGCTGGGCGCCGATCACATCGGTGTTGAGCCGGGAGACCAGGGCGCCGGTCTGAGTTCGGGTGAAGAACGCGACCGGCATCTTCTGAACATGCTCGAACACCTTGATGCGCAGGTCGTAGATCAGGCCCTCACCGATCCGCGCGGAGAACCAGCGCTGTATCAGCCCGAGGACCGCCTCGACCACGGCGAGCAGCGCCACCACCAGGGCGAGTGCGGTCACCAGGCCGGCGTTGCCCTTGCTGATGCCGTCGTCGACGATCTTCTTGAACAGCAGCGGCGAGGCGATCACCAGGAACGCCGACAGCACCACCAGCAGCAGGAAGACCGAGATATGCAGCCGGAACGGCTTGGCGAACCGCAGGATGCGCTTGAGCGTTCCCTTTGTCAGCTTGCGATCCACCACCGACGGATCCTGACGCCGCCAGCTCATCGCGCCGCCGCGACCGCCACTCATTCCCATTCCTGAAGACATCCGGTCGCCTCCCCCACTCCACTCGTCAACCTTGACAACACTTCAGATCAGCCAGATCATTCCCGGGCGCCGGCGGGTCAGCCGCGGGCTGCCAGGAGCTCCTTGAGCCGCCGCGCCTGCGCTTCCCGCTCGGCCTTCAACTGGTCCTGATACGAGCGATCACTCGCTCCCAGCAGCAGGGCCTTCGTTTCGCGGACTGCACCCACGAGAGGGGTCAGCAGGGCCTCGGACAGATCCTTGACTGTCCCCGCCAGCTCCTCAGCCGGTACGACGATATTCGCCAGGCCGAGCTGAAGCGCCTCATCCGCCTCGACCCAGCGCGACGTCAGGCAGATCTCCAGCGCTCGCGAGTACCCGACCAACTGCACCAGCGGCTGGGTCCCACCCAGATCGGGCACCAGCCCGAGCGCAGGCTCCCGCATGCTGAACTTCGCGTCCGGCGTCACCACCCGCAGATCACAGGCCAGCGCCAACTGGAAGCCGGCCCCGACTGCATGCCCCTGCACCGCCGCGATGCTGACGATCTCCGGCCTGCGCAGCCACGAGAAGCCGGCCTGGAAATGCGAGATCAGCTCTTGCAGTTCGGGGGCAGGCTTCGCCCCGAGGGTGAGCAGAGGCTCCTGCCCATCGACCGGCTCGCCCATGATCAGGTTGCGATCGAGGCCGGCCGAGAACGACTGCCCCTTCCCCGACACGACGACAAGCCGCACCTCCGGCGGCAGCGAAGTACCGAAGTCCGACAAAGCACTCCACATCGCCGGTGTCTGCGCGTTGCGCACCTCCGGCCGGTCCAGCACCACCCGGGCCACCGGCCCGTCCACCGTCAACTGCAGTCCAAGATCTGTCATGCCAGTGAACATACGCGAATCGTCCGGAGTGCTCGTCACATAGCATCTCGGCATGGCGATGCTACCGATCGACGGCGTTCAGGTCGGCTTGCTCGGGTTGCGGCAGGCGGTCGCCGAGCGTGGACTCGGATTGGAAGGTGTCCACATCACGCGCGCCGGCGAGGCTCCGATCTCCTTCCGATGGGTCAGTGACGATCGCCGCGATGTGTACTCGGTCTCGAAGACGTTCACGTCGGTCGCGGTGGGAATCGCCAGGGCGGACGGCTTGCTCGATCTCGACGATCCGGTGCTGAACCATCTACCGGAGTTCAAGAGCACGGCGGCCGAGGGCGTCGAGGAGTTGACGATCCGTCATCTGCTGTCGATGACAGCGGGGATCGATTTCCGCTGGGAGGATCCGGACCTCGATCCCCCGGGCGATCCCGCCCAGACCTTCCTGGCCACCCCGCTGTCCGCCCAACCCGGCACCAGCTACGCCTACCGGGGCACGAACTCCTATGTCTTGGGGCGCATCATCGCGGCGGTCGGCGGGTCCAACCTCCGTGATTTCCTGCTGCCGCGGTTGTTCCGGCCGCTGGGGATCGGTAACCCGCAGTGGCTTCGCTGTCCGCTCGGCTTCCCTTTGGGCGCGATGGGGTTGCAGTTGCGGACCGAGGAGATCGCCCGCCTCGGCGAGACCCTGCTCCACCACGGCAGCTTCCGTGGCCGGCAGCTCGTCCCGGCTGACTATGTCGACCTGATGCACAGTGAACTCACACCGACCGACCGCGCGGATGATCCCGACAACGCGGCGTACGGGCTCCATTGCTGGCCCTGCGCTCGGGACGGTGCCTGGCGGATGGACGGTCTCTACGGTCAGTTCAGCATCATGCTTCCCGACCAACAGGCGTGTGTGACAGTGACCGCGCACTACGAGAAGCCGACCACCGACATCCTCGATGCGATCTGGACCGAGCTGGTCCCCTACCTCTAGTCAGGCCAGGGAGACGAGGTCGGCGTAGTCGGTGGTCCAGAGGTCTTCGACGCCGTCGGGGAGGAGCAGCACGCGTTCTGGTTCGAGGGCTTCCACGGCGCCCTCGTCGTGGGTGACCAGGACGATGGCGCCGGCGTACGAGCGGATCGCGTTCAGCACCTCGGTGCGGGAGGCGGGGTCCAGGTTGTTGGTGGGCTCGTCGAGGAGCAGGACGTTCGCTGCCGAGACGACCAGTGTCGCCAGCGCCAGCCGCGTCTTCTCGCCACCCGACAGCACCCGGGCAGGCTTGTCCGCGTCGTCACCGGTGAAGAGGAACGAGCCGAGCACGCTGCGTGCCTGGGTCTCGTTCAGCTCCGGCGCGGCCGACTTCATGTTCTCCAGCACGGTCCGGTTCACGTCGAGCGTCTCGTGCTCCTGCGCGTAGTACCCGAGCTTGAGGCCGTGCCCGTCGATCACCTCGCCGGTGTCGGACTTCTCGATCCCCGACAGCACCCGCAGCAGCGTCGTCTTACCCGCGCCGTTCAGCCCCAGTACTACGACGCGCGAGCCGCGGTCGATCGCCAGGTCCACGTCGGTGAAGATCTCCAGCGACCCGTACGACTTGGACAGCTCCTTGGCCATCAGCGGGGTCTTGCCGCACTGCGCCGGGGTCGGGAAGGAGATCTTCGCGACGCGGTCCGACATGCGCTCGTCCTCGAGCGATGCCATCAGCTTCTCGGCCCGCTTCAGCATCCCCTGGGCCGCGGTCGCCTTGGTCGCCTTCGCCCGCATCTTGTTCGCCTGGTCGATCAGCTGGGTCGCCTTCTTCTCGGCGTTCGACCGCTCCCGCTTGCGCCGCCGCTCATCGGTCTCGCGCTGCGTCAGGTACGCCTTCCAGCCGACGTTGTAGACGTCGATCTCGGCCCGGTTCGCGTCCAGGTGGAAGACCCGGGTGACGGTCTCCTCGAGCAGGTTCACGTCGTGGCTGATCATGATCACGCCACCGGGATAGGTCTTCAGGAAGTCGCGCAGCCAGACGATCGAGTCCGCGTCCAGGTGGTTGGTCGGCTCGTCCAGCAGCAACGTCTCCGCCTGCGCGAACAAGATCCGCGCCAGCTCGACCCGACGCCGCTGACCACCGGACAACGTGCTCAATGGTTGCCCCAGCACCCTGTCCGGCAGACCGAGGTTCGCCGAGATCCGGGCCGCTTCCGACTCGGCCGCATAACCGCCGGCTGCGTGGAGATCCGCCTCGGCACGCTCGTACCGGCGCATGCCCTTCTCGCGGGTCTTGTCGTCGGCACTGGCCATCGACTTCTCCGCGTTGCGCATCCGCCGGACCACCTCGTCCAGCCCGCGCGCGGACAGGATCCGGTCCCGGGCCAGTACTTCGAGGTCGCCCGTCCGGGGATCCTGCGGCAGGTACCCGATCTCGCCGGCGGAGGTGACGGAACCGCTGGCGGGCAGTCCCTCGCCGGCCAGGATCTTGGTCAGCGTCGTCTTGCCGGCGCCGTTCCGCCCGACCAGGCCGACCTTGTCCCCCGGTCCGACCCGGAAGGAGGCAGGCGCGAGCAATTGCCTGGCCCCGACACGGACCTCGAGGTTGGAGACAGTGATCATGGCGGCGCAGGTGTCCTCAAGGTCGGGTGGCAGTCACGGATGGGCGGGCCGGCGACGCCAAGTCAGATGACGGCCTGTTTCCCGCAGCGAGGTCTAGTGTATGTGCTGTGAAATTCAACCCGGACGCCGACTTGGACACGAGCGGCGTCGAGGACACCCGCGGCAGCGGCGGAGGCGGGGGCAGCCTGCTCCCCGGCGGGATGGGGATCCCGGTCGGTGGCGGTATCGGCGGCGTCATCCTGCTGGTCGTCATCCTGCTGCTGAACGGCGGCCTGCCCGGCGGGGGCGGTAGCGAGGAACCCACCGTGCGTAACACGGCGTCGGGCAACCTCGACACCTGCAAGAGGGGCACCGACCTGACGACGAACGCGGACTGCCGGTTCGTCTTCTACCAGAACTCGATCGAGGGCTTCTGGGCGGCGGAGCTGCCGCGGCGTGGCAAGAAGTACACCCGCGCCCCGATGCGCGTCTTCGACGGCTCGGTGAACACCGGTTGCGGTCCCGCGACCAGCGCGGTCGGGCCGTTCTACTGCCCGCCGGACAAGCGGGTCTATCTCGATCTGGGCTTCTTCGAGACCCTGCAGACCGAGCTGGGCGCCAAGGGTGGCAACTTCGCCGAGGCCTATGTGGTGGCGCACGAGTACGGGCACCACATCCAGAACCTGTACGGCATCCTCGCCCAGATCAAGACCCGCGAAGGCCCCGACTCCGACTCGGTCCGCTCCGAACTCCAGGCGGACTGCCTCGCCGGCATCTGGACCAACCACGCCACCACGGTGCCCGACAAGGATGGCGACACGTTCATCGAGGGCCTCACCGAGGACGACATCAGCCGCGGTCTGGACGCGGCGGCCTCGGTTGGCGACGACCGGATCCAGCAGAAGACCCAGGGCCGGGTCACCCCGGAGAACTTCAGCCACGGCACCGCCGATCAGCGGATGAAGTGGTTCAAGACCGGCATGGACTCCGGCGACATGACCGCTTGCGACACCTGGTCGGCCGACACTCTTTAGTCCGCGTACTACGAACCGCCTGGCCGCCGCCGAATTTCGGCTGCGACCAGGCGGTTCGAAGTACTGGCTGTTAAGCGACTGCGGCCGGCCGGCGGTAGCCCGGGAGGAGCTCGTCGACCAGGGCGTCCGTCTCCGGCTCGGGGCCACGGGGGCCGCCGTGCTTGGCGAGGGTGAGGTACAGCTGGCCCGCCACGTTGGTGACGTCGCTGCTCGAGCCGAAGTGAGCCGCCAGCCGCAGCGTCGCGCGCCAGAGGTCCTCGGACGCCGGGGAGAAGCTCAGCCCGGTCTGCAGCGCAGTACGGGCCAGGCCCCCGTCGTTGTGGCGCAGGCTCGCCTCAGCCAGCCGGAGTGAGGAATCCACGACCGACTCCGCCATCCGGCGCTCGATCCCCGATGCGGCGAGCCAGGAGTAGCGGCCAGCCGGCAGGTTCGTCCAGGACTGACCGTGGACCAGGCTCAGCGCCGTCGACAGCGGACCGCGCGGATCCTCCATCATCGTCGCCTGCTTGGCGAGCGTGCGGAACACGTCCCAGTCCACCCGGACGATGCTGCGGTTCAGCATCCAGCGGCCGGACTCGTCGGCGTACATGGCATCCAGGCCGAGCCAGTTCCGGGTGTGCTCCAGCGCCGCGTCCCGTAGTTCGCTGCTGATGCCGCGTGGCCAGATCGCCCCGGCCAGCACGTTCGGGTGGACGCCGTAGTCCTGGCTGGCCAGGAACGCCACGATCTCGGTGGACAGCTGCAGCCGACCCTCGTCGATGGTGCCGCGGGCATCCACCTCGACCGGGCCGAGTAGGTCGACCTCGACCGGCGCAGCCAGGCTCAGATCCATCGAGGAGAACTCGTACGCCGGCAGGTCCTGCTCCGCGCGACGCTTGTCCAGTGCCTCGGACTCGGCCACGTCGAACAGCGAGACCAGGTCCGCGAACTGCGCCGGATTGATGCGGTGGGCATCGACCTCGAGCCCGAGCAGCCGGCAGACCGCCTGGAACTTCTCGTCCACCACGAACCGCCAGGGCGCGTCGAGCACATCGCCGACCACGACCACGGCGACACAACGCCTCACGTCGCGGGCGAGCTCGACCAACCGCGCCTCTTCCTCGGCCGACGGCGGTGCGGACACGAAGATGATCTCCGCGCCCCACAGCAGCGGGTCCGGGTAGGACATCCGTGCGTCGGCGACCGAGGACACGTCGCGGCGACTGCACGCCTGGACCTGCGCATCCGTCCGCCGGGTCACCTCCTGCAGGGCGTCATCCAGCCTGGTCCAGTAGCTCAGGCGGGTGGGCGACAGCGAGGACAGGTCGTCGCCGAACCCGACCATGCTGACGTGCGCACCCTCCGACCACAGGTTGGTGGCCAGTTCGGCAGCCAGCGAGCCGACCACATCGCGCGAAGCGTTGGTGACCCCACCGAAGCTGACGATGCCGTGCGCCGTGTCCAGGTCCACCAGGATCGTCGCGCCGTCCGCGTTCCGGCCGATGGTGACCAGCGTCGGGTACGGCGCGGGCGCGTCGACCTCGCCTTCGGGTGCGTAGGCGCGGCGAAGTACCCAACGGTTGCCGTCGACAATGACCTGCCAGGGCGGTGGCGGCGGCGTGTTGGACGCGCCCGGCTCCAGCACCAGGGTCAGCGCCCGGTCTGTCACCAGGGCGGCGACGACCGTCGGCATCTGCCTGCCCTGCTCGACCATCATCGCGCCGAGGTGCCGCAGTGCGTTGTCCACGAACTGCGCCGTCGGTACGTCGGCCGCGAGACGCAGGCCGACCTCCGTCTGACGATTCCCGGCTGCTTTCGGACCAGGACCCTGGGCCCAGCCGCGACGACGCTTCAATGCGAGTGCGAGACCCGCGGCGAGCAGGGTGGCGCCGAATCCGTAGATCCCCGCCTCCACTGGGTCGACGCCGGCACCGGACGTGGCCGAAGCCTTCTCCGGGACGTTGGCGCCGCCTGCGGTGGCATCAGCGGGCTGCGCGTTCGTAGTACCGGGGCCGTTTGCTCCGGCCTCCCCGAGCTCGACCGAGGACGGCTGCTCGACGCCCTGCTCCTCGAACCACCGGCTCCCGGTGCCTTCGGAGTCCGTGATGCTGGTGTCCTTGGACGGGCTCGTCTTGGTGTCCGTGGTCGGCTTCGTGGTGTCGACGACCGGCTTGGCCGGACCACCGGTGTTGTCGATCGCGACCCGGACCGTGTGGACGCCCGCGCCCTTCGCGTCGGCCGGCAGCCGGACCTGCCAGCCCGGCATGATCAGGTCGGGGTTGGTCAGGCGACGGCCGTCGGGCTGCAACTTGTTCTTGTTGAGGTCGTAGATCTCCTTGTAGCGGCGACCCTCCCCCAGGTACCGCTCGGCGATGTCCCACAGGCAGTCGTAGTTCCGGCCCTGCGGCGGACGCACCTCGGTGTACTTGAGGACCTGACCGGTCTGGTCGTTGTTCGTCCGCACGCCTGTGTGGGTGGCGTTGCCGCTCATGACCGTACTGCGGCTCTCCGTCTGACGGAACGTGCTCGCCGAGTCGTCACCACCCTGGCTCACACTGATCGAACTCGGGGGTACGCCGCTGCCGGTGGTCACCGCGTTGGCGACCGGCAGGGTGACACTCGCGGCACCGGCGATCAGCACGACACCGGCGATCAGCCGGCGGGCAAGAGTCTGCGAACCGCCGCCGAGCGGGATCCGCGGAGACAGGCCGTGCCCACGGATCTCCGCGACCACCTCGGCGATCAAGCAGATCACGAAGTGCAGCCAGGCGACCCAGATGAAGAACGCGATGATGCCGAGCACCGTCTCGATGCTCAGCTCGCTGAACAGCACGTCCCGCGTCGGCATCTTGTCGGGCCAGGGCGTACCGAAGAACGTCAGCAGGACATACGGAACCCCACCGACGATCGCAAGAATCGCCAGCAGCGAAACAAAGCCCTTCAGCCGATCCGCGGCCCCACTCCCCGACCGCCCCTTAGGCAGCCGAGCAGACCGCACCGGCGGCTCAGAAGTCTTCACCATCGTCCCTCCATAGCCCAGCCCTCATTCATCCCCCGATCGCCTGCACTTCCTGCACAGGCAACCGCTGCACCGCATCCACCCAGGCCGAGCCCAGATCTACCCATTCGTCAGTGGTCGTCCGCCAATACGAGACGTCCCACCGGACCCTGAGCTTGACCGTGTACATCCCCTCCGGCTGGTTCGCGCTGGAGCGTTTGTAGACGTGATTGCAAGGGCTGATCTGGTGGTACGGGTCCTTCGTCTGGTCGTAGAGATCCTTGCCGAACGGCGCGATGCCGTTGATGCACTCGAGTTTCCCGGAGCCGTCCCCGGGGTCGATCGTCATATGGCCGACCACGCCGCGCATGTTCAGGTTGTCGCCACCTGCGCGGTACAGCGCGATGTTGGACTGCTTCAACACCTGCGAGCTCTCCGAGGTCAGGTCGAAGTACGCCGGTACGTTCACCCGGGGCGTGTAGGTCGGGTTGATCTGAAGGATCGGCGGCGGGTATCCCTGCTCGAACGACGTCCAGAACGTGTCCATGTAGCCAAGGTCGGGGCACTCATTGAGGTCGTCGTCGCTCAAGGGAACGATCGCACGTTCGATGTGGGCGTCATTCCCACCAGGCGGGTTGTCTGTGCCCAGGTCGTAGTTGACGATCGTGAGGCGGAGATACCACTTCTTGCCGTCTGGGGGCGCCGGCATCGTGACACCCTGCGGGACGTCGAAGTCCCGGCACGGAACGAATGGCCGCTGCCTGAGCAGTTCTTTCCAGGACTTCCGATCGGCCCCGACCCATCCGCCGCTGCAGTAGGCTCCGAACCCGTTCGAGTTCACATACATGTTGCAAACACCCGCCGAGAATTGCTGGGTCTCGGCGTTCGCGGTCGTCGCAGGCCAGAACACCAGCAGCGCGAGCACGGTG
>NZ_DASRXP010000152.1:0-5072 GCF_035687465.1 Kribbella sp. | reverse complement strand
CGCGCGGTCGAAGTAGCGCCGGGCGAACTCGCCGTTGCCGATGCCCGCGTACAGGCCGCCGAGGGTGTGGGCCGCCTGACCTTCCACGGTCCGGTCGCCGAGCCGGTGGCCGATCTCGATCGCGTCCAGCAGCATCCGCCGCGCGGCAGCGTCCTCGCCGATGGCCATCAGCGCCTCTCCGAGCTCGGCCCGCGCGTACGCCGCGCAGTGGTCGTCACCGAGGGTGTTGAAGATCGCCAGCGAGGCCTGCAACTGCCGGACCGCCTGGTCGTGCCGGCCCTGGTGGGCGCGCAGCGCGGCGATCCGGCGGCGGACCTTCGCCTCCCGGTGCTTGTCCCCCATCCGCACCCCGAGCAGGAACGCCTCGGCCAGATAGCGGCCGGCCGTCACCGTGTCGTTCCGGGCCAGCCACATCGACGACGCCGCACTCCGAGCCGTCGCCTCACAGTTCGCATCGCCCACTTCGACGAACGCCTGCACGGCACCCTCGTACTGCGCCAGCGCCTCGTCCTGGCGACCGTGCTCGCGGAACCAGGTCCCGAGTCCGACACCGGCGACACCGGCACCGAGGCGGTCGCCGGTCTCGGCGAAGATCGTCGCGGCGGCGTTCAGGTGCTCCCAGCACGGGCCCCAGTCGTCCCGGTAGAGCGCGAGCTGTCCGAGGTTGCGGTGGAGAATCCCCTCGCCACGGCGATCCCCACAGGCGATCGCACTGAGCAGGCCTGGCTGGTGCGACTCGTTCCAGTCGTCGAAGTAGGCGCGCATGTCGAGGTACGGACCCCAGGCTGCAGCCAGCCGCCAGGCGTACTCGTGCAGGCCGTTCTGCGCGGCGGCGCGGATCGCGGGGACGAAGCTGTTGCGCTCGCTGTCGAACCAGGCGATCGCATCCGCGCTGGTGAACGGCTCGGGGTCCGGCGAGAGCAGCGGACCCTGGGTCTCCAGCACCCCGAAGTACCCGAACGGGAGGGCCGCCGAAGCCCGCCGGACCTTCTGCAGCAGCGCGTCCAGCACCGTCGCCAGGTCCTTCAGCGCCTGGGCTTTCTCACTCTCGTCGCCGGCCCCGATCGCATGCAGTCGAAGCAGGTCGTGCACCCGGTACCGCGCTTTGCCGGTGGCGTCCACCGAGCTGATCTGCACCAGGTTGACCTCGATCAGGCGATCCAGGCTCCGGCGTACCAAGGACGGGCTGGCGACCGACTCCAGCGTCCGGGCCGAGAACACGCCGACCGCGAACCGGCCGATCAGCCGGTAGAGCCGGGCTTCTTCCGCACTGAGCGACCCGTAGCTCAGATCGGCACTGGTCCGGACCGCCAGCTCGCCGATGCTCAGCTCGTCCAGGCGGTGGGTCTCGTCCCTCAACCGCCGGGCCAGCTCGCTGACGCTGAGGTCCGGCCGCTGCGCCAGCCGGCTGGCGACGATCCGGATCGCGAGCGGGAGGTTGCCGCAGGCCGCAAGGATCTCCTCGGCCGCCGCGGATCGGCTGTCCACCCGGCCCGCGCCGGCGACCCGCTGGAGCAGCTCGGCGGCTTCGCCGTCGCTGAAGGTGTCGAGGGGCATGAGCTCCGCACCGGCGAGATCCATCAGCCGGTTCCGGCTGGTGACGACGACCGCCGACGCGCCGGTACCGGGCATCAGCGGCGCCACCTGGCTAGCAGCCGCGGCGTCGTCCAGCACGATCAGCACCCGCCGGCTGGCCAGCTCGGACCGCAACATCGCCGAGCGCCGCTCCGGGTCCGGCGGGATCGCGTAGTCGGGGATGTTCAGGCTCAACAACAGATCGGTCAGGGCACCACCCGTATCGCGCGGCTCGGTGGCCCCGCGCATCTCCAGGTAGATCTGCCCGTCCGGGAAGGATTCTCTGACCAGATGGCCGAGCCGGACCGCCAGCGAACTCTTGCCGGTGCCGGGTGCTCCGGAGACCACGGCGATCGGCGGCCGGACGGGATCCCGCCCGCAGACCAGGTCGCGGAGTTGTTCGAGGAGTTCTTCGCGGCCACTGAAGTCGGGCAGATCCAGTGGGAGCTGGCTGGGCGGCCGCTGCGGATCGGTGAGGACCGGCGCCGTCATGATCCCCGGTACTACGTCCGGCGGATCCGCCGCGCCCGGGCGATCCGTAGTACGGGCTGCTGGGATGCCTGGGTCGGGCCAGTTGGCGGAGCTTCCGTGCTGGGCGCGCAGGCCTGCGGCTTCGAGATCCGGGCCTGGCTCGACATCCAGCTCATCGGCCAGCGTCTTCACTGCCTTCGCATAAGCCGCGCGGGCCTCGCCGGTTCGTCCCGCGGCGAGCAGCGTATCGACGAGCCGCCGCCACAGCTGCTCGTCGTACGGGTCCTCGGTGATGCGGCCGCTGAGCAGCACGGCGGCACCGGCGGCGTCACCGTGCTCGAGCCGGAGGTCCAGCAGGCCGTCGACCAGACTCCGGTACTGCGCTTCCAGCCGGCCGATCGAGCCTTCCCAGGCGGAGGAGACGGCGAGATCCTCCAGCGGGTGACCCCGCCACAAGGAATAGGCCCGCGACAGCACCTGCATCGCCTGGCGGGCTTCGCCGGCATCGCGGAGGTGACCGCCCTCGGCCAGGAGCGACTCGAACAGGCTGGAGTCGAGCTCGTCGACGCCGACCTCGATGCTGTAGCCGGCCGCGGACGTGTCGATCGGCGCAGGCAGCCCGGCCTCCTGCAGCACACCGCGCAGGGCGCGGACGTAGGTCCGGATGTTCGCGGTCGCCGAGCGTGGCGGACTGCCCTCCCAGAGGGCGTCGGCGATCAGGTCGGTGGAGACGAAACGGTTCGGGTGCAGCAGCAGGGTGGCGAGCAGCTGGCGAGGTTTACTGGCGCGTAGGGGCTGGCCCTGGACCTGGCCGAGACGCAGAGGTCCGAGGATCTCGTACCTCAGACGATCCACTTTGCTGCCCTCTCACCTGGTTGCCCGCTACATCGTGGCACCCCGCCACACCCGGCGGGAAGCCTCGACCCCGGAGATCTACGTCGCGATGTACGCCGGATGTATCCGTGGGGAGCAATGTAGTCCGCGGTACCGGGGGGAGGGCAGGCCCGGGAGTGGCGAGTGACCGTCGCCCCTTCCGGGCCTGAATTTAGACCACCAGGCGGTTAGTTACCGCCGGTGAAGGGCGGCTGGCCGTCCTGCGGGCCAGGGGTACCCGCAGGCGGCCCGCCAACCCCTGGCTGCTGGCCGAACCCTGGCTGCTGGCCGACCTGTGGCTGCTGGTTGCCGCCCGGCATCTCCGGCTGGATCTGGCCCGACGAGGGCGCGCCCGGCTGCGGCTGCGGCGGCACCTGCTCGCCCGTCACCGAGCCGACAGTGCCGAAGGAGACCTGCGGGACGGCCCGGACGGTCTCGTCCTGGACCTCGAAGTAGCCGGCCTTCTCGAACTTGAAGCCGCCTGCGATCAGGTTCGACGGGAAGGCCTCGATCCGGGTGTTGTAGTCACCCACGTTCGCGTTGTAGAACCGCCGGCCGGCCGCGATCCGGTCCTCGGTGTCGGTCAGCTCGCGCTGCAGGTTGAGGAAGTTCTGGTTCGACTGCAGCTGCGGGTAGGCCTCGACCGAGATCATCAGCTGACGCAGCGCGCCGGACAGCTCACCCTCGGCGGCCGCCCGCTGCTCCGGCGACGCGCCCTGCACGTTCACCGCCTGGGTGCGGAGCCGGGCGACCTCCTCGAACACGTGCCGCTCGTGCGCCGCGAAGGCCCGGACAGTCTCCACCAGGTTCGGGATCAGGTCATAGCGGCGGTGCAGTTCGACATCGATCTGCCGCCAGGACTCCTGGATCAGGTTCCGCTGCTTGACGAAGCGGTTGTACGAGACGATCAGCGCGATGGCCAGGATCACGAGGATCGCGACGATCACGACGAGGACGACGACCATTGCCTGCTCCCGAGTGTTGGTGATGCTCGCCAGCGACTCTACGGTGCACCGGGTCCGCGCGGCGGCTGATCGCGCCGGCCGCATCAGGCGCTCATCGCGCTGGTCGGATCAGGCGCTCATCCGCGGGTCGACGCCGGCATAGTCGCGCCAGACGTAAGGCGGGACGTGGTCGACCACCTGCTGCAGCAACTGCAGCCGGTTCATCACCTCGAGCGGGGCATGGGCACCCTTGTCCCAGCCGACCAGGGAGTTGCCCTCGATCCGCCAGCCGATCTCGCCGCGGGCCAGCAGCAATTCCATCATCCGCGGGTGGATCACGGCGTGACCGAAGCGCTGGTCGTCCGCCTTCACCCGGAACGCCCGGTTGAACTGCTCGCTCTCGAACTCCAGGTCGGCGAACCCGAACGCGTTCGCGACCACGCCGCCGAAGATGCCCTCGTGGGTCACTTCGAGGTGCGGCAGCGCCCCGGGCAACTGCATCACGACGACGCCGAACTTGTGCGTCGTGGTGCGCCGCTGCCCTTTCCCGTTCGAGGTGTGGGTCTGGTAGCTGTAGTCGAAGGCAACGATCTGCCGGCCCTGGAACGCGCCGGACAGCACGTTCGCCACCCGGCAGCGGTCGCCGGTCTGGAACGGAGTACCGCCCCACTGGTTCGCCAACGCGTTGTTCGCCGGCTGGTAGCTGAAACCCTGCTGGGCGGCGAAGGTGGCGAACGCCTCGCGGCGCTTCTTCGCGGCGAGGTAGTTGAAGTAGACGAGGCCGACGCCGACCAGGACCGTGATGCCGACGATCAGTACGGGGCTGATGTTCATAGGCCGAGCTCTTCGAGGCCGAACAGCGAGCGGTACTCCAGGCCCTCGGACTCCACCTTCTCCTGAGCACCGGTGGAACGGTCCACGATCACTGCCACGGCGACTACCTCCGCGCCGGCCTCGCGCAGGGCCTCGACGGCGGTGAGGACGGAACCGCCGGTAGTCGAGGTGTCCTCGACGGCCAGCACCCGGCGACCCTTCACGTCCGGGCCCTCGATCCGCCGCTGCAGTCCATGCGTCTTCTCGGCCTTCCTAACCACGAACGCATCCAGCTTGCGACCCTGCTGGGCAGCCGCATGCAGCATCGACATCGCCACCGGGTCGGCACCGAGCGTCAGCCCACCAACAGCGTCGTACTCCAGATCCGCCGTCAAC
>NZ_DASRXP010000151.1:0-10832 GCF_035687465.1 Kribbella sp. | reverse complement strand
ACCACCGAGTCCAACACAGCGACGAGATCATCCGCGAGCTGGTCGATCCGCGTGGTTCCAGGCGGCGCGGTCTCGGACCGCCCGTGGCCGCGATGGTCATAGGCAACCACCCGCACAGCAGACGAACCAAGCACCCGCGGCAACCCTTCAAGCTGGTGATGCCAGCTCCTGGTCGAGCAGGTCCAACCATGCGCGAGCAACACCGTCACCGGCGCATCCGACGACCCGGCGGTCTCCACATGCAGCCGTACGCCGTCTGCCGTCACCACCTCGTCCCGTTCGGCCTGAATCGTCATGCGATCGCTCGTGGGTGCTTGTTGCTCTCAGCAAGCAGGTGTGCCGCACGAAGACGACCGCCCCGAGCTCCTCGGCCTACCAGCCAAGCGATCCCGAGGATCTCCAGCGAACCCACCACGGCAAGCAATGCGTAGCCACCGTTCCACATCCAGCGCGGTACGTCGGTCCGCTCCTCGCGGCGCAGTACCTCCTGCTCGCTGATGAACTGGACCGTCTGCCCGTCCGACACCTGCACCGCAGGCTTCTCGATCGCCACGTCCTCCGGCGCATAGACCCACAGCGCGACCATGTTCCGCTGCCCCTGGTGCAGCCGGACCATCGACTTCCACTTCCCGTACATCGGCAGCGGATCCGTCGACTTGTAGGTGCCGTCAGCAACCTTCTCCATCCGGTACGTCGCGAACCCGCCACCCTGCCAGGCCATCGCCTCGAACCACCGCGCACCGTCGGCAGCATCGGCCGGCTGCAGCGTCACCGTCACGTAGGCGGTCGGCTCGGATCCGGTCGCCACCCGATCCAGCGACACCGTGCCGCTGACCCCGGGATCGGCCGAGCGCGGTACACAGAAGAACAGTGCGCCCAGTACTGCGACCAGCCCGATCGCGCCCAATTGGTGCGTCCGGATCACGGTCGGTGTGGTTCGCACCTCGCCCGCGACCTCGGCGTACCGGGTGGCGAGCCAAGCACCCGCCAACCCGGCTCCGATGCCGGCGACCACCCCGAAGCCGAGCGCCGACGGGATCATCGAGGACGGCCAGGGGATCGGCATCCATACCTGGCTCCAGCCGTACTCCGCCAGCACGCCGACCGTGCCGATCAGAGCACCGGCGACAGCTCCGAGGCGGAAGCGATTCTTGTTGCCCAGGGCAAAGGCCACCAGCTCGACGATGACCGCCTCGACGATCAGCAGTGGGAAGTGCCCGAGGATCTGGCCGAGCGGTTGGTCTACCACCCAGGCGATTCCGCCGCGGATGATCAGGTACACGGCCAGTGCGCCGAAGGTCGTCCCCGGGCCACGGCGAGCGCGCAGTACGGTGAAAGCCAGCGCGGCGCCGAACGCGATCAGAATCGGCTGCAGGATCAGCGGGAACTGCGGTACGCCGTAGTTGAACTCCGTGCTGAACAGGTCCCACGCGATCAGCAACGCGCCGACGCAGACGATCTCCTGGAACCGGCGCCGCAGGTTCATCCCGACCAGTTGCTCGACCTCGGCGGAGGCGAGCAGCCGCGCGAAGATCGACAGCACCACACCGCCGATCATCAGCAGGTGCGTCGGCCCCCAGAGGGTGACGTCCTCGCCGAACAGCCGATGCCACGCATCGTCGAGCGGGAAGCCGACCAGCGCGAAGGTGCCGCAGAACGTCACCAGCGCGGCACTGCACGGAATGCGCCAGCCCTTGGTCAGCTTGATCGTCCGGGCCGGCAGCGGCTTGCGCGCAAGCGCGATCGGGAGCACGCCGGACACGATCACGCCGAGGATGCCGAAGAAGATCGGGTAGTGCGCGGGCGTCCCGAACGGCCCGGTGTCGCGGCCCTTGTCGATGTGCACCGCGATGTCCCACCAGACCCCGAAGGCACAGGCGAGCAGCGAGACGGCATGCAGGTACGGCGTGATCGCGGCCCATCGGGGGACTCCGTCCAGTCTCCCGATGGTGTCCGCAAGCCGTCCTACCAGCGTGGGACGGTCGGTCCGTTCCCGCCACAGCAGCACGGCGAGCCCCAGGTACATCAACGAGACGAGGCCGCTCACGATCGCGATCTGGTCGAACGTCGCAGAACCGGTCGAGGCCGCCAGCGGGACGGTCATTCGGACTCCCTCAAGTCGAACTCGTTGGCCGGGCACCTTCAGGGCAGCATGCGCCATGAATGATGTTACATAGGCTATGTAACGTGGAGTCTGCAAGACTGTCAAGGGTGGGAGGACAGATGCCGGCCGACGCGGCCGCGGAAGAGTTCACCGTCGACCAGCTCGCCGCGAAAGTGGGCATGACGGTCCGCAACGTGCGCGCGTACGCCGGTCGCGGGCTGATCCCGCCACCCCGGCTGGCCGGCCGGACCGGGTACTACGGCGCCGACCACGTGGCCCGTCTCACGCTGGTCCGCGAGCTGCTCGACAAGGGCTACACCCTGGCCGCGGTCGAGCGGATGATGAGCGAACTCCCGGACGGCGCGCTGGCACTCGGGGTGTTCGAGGCCCTGGTCAGCCCGTGGACGCCGTCCGAGCCCGAGGTGATCACCGAGCAGCAGTTGGCCGAGCGCGCCGGGATCCCGCACGACGCGGCCACGATCGCGAAGCTGGTCGAGCTGGGGATCGCCGAGCGGCTGGACGACGGGAAGCTGCGGATCCCGAACCCGGACCTGCTCCGCGCCGGCCTCGAGGTGATCAAGCTCGGCGTTCCACTGGACGCGATCTTCGACATGCTGCCGAAGCTGTTCCACCAGGCCGACGAGATCGCGAAGATCTACGTGGAGCTGTTCCGCAGTACGGTCTGGCGCCAGTTCAGCGACGCCGGCCTCCCCGCCGATGGCTGGCCCGAGATCCAGCGCACGCTGGAGAACATCATTCCTCTGGCCGGCCAAGCCCTGGTCGCCGCATTCCGCGAAGCCATGGGCCGAGAGATAGAAAAGGTCGCCTACGAAGAACTAGGCCTCCCACCCACCGAACTCCCCTCCACCGGCTAAATCGCGCGGAGGGTTTTGCTGTCGGGGATCAGGCTGCTGAGGTTGTCGAGGGCACGTTGCGAGGCGGCATCGGCGGCTCGGTAGACGATCAGGCGTTGGCCCGCATCACCGAGTGGTGTCAGTACGTCGTACTGGACCGTCAAAGCACCGACCTCCGGGTGGAGGATCCGCTTCCGGCCGTTGCCCTTGACCATCACGTCCCGCCGTTCCCACAACGCCGCGAACTCCTCGCTCTCCGCAGTCAGCCTTCCGACCAACTCCGCGAGCTCGGTGTCGTCGGCATGCGCCGCCCATGCCGCGCGCAGATCGGCGATCCCCTCGCGAATCACCTGCTCGCGATCCGGGTAGTAGTCCGCGAAGGCCGGCTCCAGCGTGCACAACCACATCGTGTTCCGCTTGTCCGCGCCCACCCCGGCGAAGTCGAGCATCAGCGCCGCCAGCTCGGGATTCCAGGCACAGATGTCGAACCGGTGATTCACCAGCATCGCCGGCAGCGGCGACATCGCCTGTACCAACTGCGCCAGCGATCCCGACTCCGGACCAGCCTGCCGACGCACGGAAGTCCACTGCCTGGTCAGGTCGAACACGTACGCGTGCTCGTCGTCGGTCAACCGCAACGCCTTCGCCAGCGCTTCCAGCACCTCGGACGACGGACGCAGTCCCCGCCCCTGCTCCAGCCGGATCACGTAGTCGACGCTCACCCCGGCGAGCTCGGCGACCTCCTCGCGGCGAAGTCCCGGCGTACGGCGCGCCCGACCGCGCTCGGGCAGATCCACCTCACCGGGCGTCAGCCGCTCCCGCCGGGTGCGCAGGAAGACGGCGAGCTCGTGCGCAACGTCCACCGATCCGGTCATGTCACCCGAGTCTACGGAAACCCCGGGTCCGCCTTGCGGCCTCCGCAAAGGTGGATCAGGACGCTACGTCGGCGGGGACTGGGGCCGGTTCCGTGTGGATGTACCGCGGGCCACGGAAGAGCGAGGCGGCGGCGCCGATCAGCGACATCAGGATCGCGAGCGTGAGCACGATCACCAGGCCGTGGTGGAAGGGGCCCGAGATGAGCTGCGGGAAGAACTCCTTGCCGGTCAACGTGCCCAGATCGGCGCCCTGGGTGGCCGATGCGGGGAGCGCGCCGAGCGTCGTACCGAGGGGGTTGTAGCCGAGGAACGCGGCGAACAAGCTTCCGACCGGTGGTTGGTTGGCGATGCCCGTCGCGACCGCCTGCGAGACGCCGTGTGCCTCCAGGCCGTTCGTCAGCGCGCGCGGAAGACTCTGCGCCAACCCGATGATCATCAGGGTGAAGAAGATCCCGATCGACAGCGACGTACCGGAGTTGAAGAAGGTGCCGCGCATTCCTGACGCGGCGCCCCGCCGGTTGGCCGGGACGCTGCTCATGATCGCGCTGGTGTTCGGCGCCGAGAACAGTCCCGAGCCGATGCCGTTGAGCACCAGCAGACCGGCGAACGCCCAGTAGTTGAAGTCGGTCGGCAACAGCATCAGCCCCAGGAAGCTCACCGCGACCAACAGCAGCCCGCCGGTCGCAAACGTTCGCGCGCCGAACCGGTCGGAGAAGTAGCCCGACAGCGGTCCCGCGAACAGGAAGGCCACGGTCAGCGGAAGCAGGTAGATCCCCGCCCATAGTGGGGTGCTGGAGAAGCTGTAACCGTGCAGGGGCAGCCAGATCCCCTGCAGCCAGATGATCAGCATGAACTGCAACCCGCCGCGGCTGACCGAGGACAGCAGGCCGGCCAAGTTCCCCGCGGAGAAGGCCCGGATCCGGAAGAGCGACATGTCGAACATCGGATCGTCCACG
Source organism: Kribbella sp. (assembly GCF_035687465.1). Taxonomy (NCBI): domain Bacteria; kingdom Bacillati; phylum Actinomycetota; class Actinomycetes; order Propionibacteriales; family Kribbellaceae; genus Kribbella; species Kribbella sp. The sequence goes on along the minus strand of NZ_DASRXP010000151.1, from coordinate 6,043 downwards.
GACGACTCGACGAAGCAGAACGCGACCAGCAGGGCGACGCCGCCGATCAGCCCGGTCAGCACCCAGGGACTGGTCCAGCCCATGTCGTGTCCGCCGTACGGCTGGATTCCGTAGGTGATCGCGGCCAGCAGCACCGTCAGGCCGATCGCGAACAGCCCGTTGCCCCACCAGTCGATCCTCGTCCTCGCCGAACGGGCACTGGTCTCCCGCAGGCTGCGGTAGGACCAGATCGTGCCGAGCAGGCCGAACGGGACGGAGACGAAGAACACCAGACGCCAGTCGACGGGAGCCAGCAGTCCGCCGACGATCAGCCCGATGAACGAGCCGCCGATGGCGGCGACCTGGTTGATGCCGAGGGCGAAGCCGCGGCGCTCCGCGGGGAACGCGTCGGTCAGAATCGCCGTCGAGTTGGCGAAGAGCATCGCCGCCCCGACACCTTGCACGACTCGCCACAGGATCAGCCACAGCGCTCCGCCGCCTTGGGTCAGCGGGTCGAACACCAGCGCCACTGACCCGAAGGTGAACACCGCGAAGCCGAGGTTGTAGATCTTCACCCGGCCATACATGTCGCCGAGCCTGCCCAGCGATACGACGAGAACCGCGGTGACCACCAGGTAGCTCATCAGCGTCCACAACAGGTAACTGACGTTGCCCGCCTGGAGCGGGTTGAGCTTGATGCCGCGGAAGATGTCCGGCAGCGAGATGATCACGATCGACGAGTTGATGGTGGCCATCAGCGTGCCGAGCGTCGTGTTGGACAGCGCCACCCATTTGTAGCCCTGGTGATCGCTCCCGACCGCGAACCGGGACGTTGACTTGGTACCTGAACTCACTGTGTTCCTTCCCACGATCAGGGCACGACCACGACGACGGGCGCGTCCTTGCGGCAGGTGAGCCGGTGACTGAGGGAACCGGCGAGATGGTGCCATACCTTCGCGGACCTGCCGACCACGATGACTGTGGCGTGAACGCTGCGGGCGATGTCGGTCAGGGACCGGGTGGCATCGCCGTAGTCGCTGATGAATTCGATCGAGATGCCGAGGTCACGGGCACGATGCTCCGCTTCGGCCTTGATCTCGGCGGCGACCTCTTCCCTGATGTTCTGGGCGCCGGCGTAGTCGTAGGGCGCGCCGTAAACGGCCGCGGGGTCGGTCATCGGCATCACGTAGACGACGATGAGTTTGCCGTTGGACCGGGCGACTGCCCCGGCCGCCCAGGAGAACGCGTCCCAACTGGTCGGCGATCCGTCCACCCCGGCGACGATGGTCGGTGCTTGGAAAACCGGGTCGGTGGGATTCGGTGTCCGCTCTGCGGCGGCATCCTGGCTCATACGATCACCTCATTGACAACAAATGGTCAGCCGGTCTGGCTGTCCTGACTTTCGGCGGCGAGCTCGGTGAGGCGGAGCAACGCCGGCAGTGCCGCGTCGAGCGCCGCGGCTTGGTGTTCGTCGAGCTTGTCGATCAACCCCGTCAGCGCCGAGGCGCCGACGCGACGCATGGTGCCGAGATGATTCCGCCCGGCCTCGGTGATGGCGACCAGCACAACTCGCGCATCGGTGGGGTCGCGGCGGCGTTCGGCAAGGCCGAGTCCTTCCAACTGCGTCACGAGGACCGTCATCGACGGTTGAGCCACACCCTCGTTGACGGCCAGGTCCGTCAGCCGCCTCGGGCCGGTGCGCTCGAGGGTGACCAAGGTCGATGCGCCGGTCAGACCGAGACTCCGGTCCCGCCGCCGGATCGCGGCGCCGGCCAGGGCGAAGAGTGTTTCGCCGAGGAGAGCGCTGTTCTGGGCCACGCCATAAGTATAGGCGCGTCTATATAGCTACGGTAATGAAACTCTTGGTGATGCGGCCCACCAAGCAGCAGGCGCCGAGGTCTTGATGGAGTACCCCGCAGGGCTGTAACTTTCTGTCGCCGCCCACCCACGAGAGGTGATCTTCATGCTGAGACGCTCGGCGCCGGGCAAGCGAACATCCGTCATCACCCTCCTGGTGGCCCTCCTCGCCCTCTGGCCTCTCGCGCCGACCATGACCGCCACGGCGACCACCGCGCCCGTCGTCGAGGCCGGGCAGCCGACTGGCGGTGCCGAAGTCGTCGCGGTCACGCCGGTCGCCGACCGGCTGGTCGACCTCTCGGTGCGATCCCAGGCCCTCGGCGGCCGGACCGTCAAGGTTCGGCTGCTCACCCCGGACGGCTGGAATCCCTCCGATCGCCGGCAGCACTGGCCGACCTTCTGGCTGCTGCACGGTTGCTGCGGGGACTACACCTCCTGGTCGGGTACCGACATCGCGAAGATCGACAGCCTCCGCAAGGTCCTGGTGGTGATGCCGGAGGCGGGCTGGAACGGCTGGTACAGCGACTGGTGGAACTACGGCGCGGGCGGAGACCCGGCATGGGAGACCTTCCACACCGTCGAACTACGCCAGCTGCTGGAGCGAGGCTGGGGCGCCGGCTCGAACCGCGTCGTCGCCGGCCTGTCGATGGGTGGCCAGGGCTCCCTCCTGTACGCCGCCCGCCACCCCGGCATGTTCCGCGCGGTCGCCTCGTACTCCGGCTCCGCGCACCCACTGCTGAACGACGAGTCGGTGAACCGGATGATGGGATTCTTCGCCGGCCAGGGCAACGACCCGCTCCGCGTCTGGGGCGACCCGGTCGCGCAGCGCGCCGTCTGGCAGGCACACGACCCGTATTACCTGGCAAAGCGACTCAAGTCCCTGCCGGTGTACCTGTCGTGCGGTGACGGCACCGCGGGACCCTTCGATCCACCCGGCAAAACCGATGCACTGGAAGCCGACTTCAACCGCCAGAACCACGCCCTCGCCGCCGAACTCCGCCGCGTCGGCGCCAAGCGTCTGACGACCAACTTCTACGGGCCGGGAACGCACGGCTGGTCGTACTGGCAGCGCGAACTGCACGCCTCACTCCCGATGTTGCTCAAGGCCCTGGGCGTCTCAGGGTAGGGAGAGCCAGTCCCAGGGAGGCGTCTCCCTTTCCCACCTGCTTCCGTGGCAAGGATTCACGGTTCGGTCAGCCGGTTCGGCGGGAGCGGGCCAGCCAACCGAGCGTGACGGCGATCAGGCCCACCAGCATGGCGACGTAGGCGCCGCCGAGCCCGTTGCCGGTGCCGAGACCGCCGTCGGCAGTGGCCGCGACCGACCCGCCGACGACCACGGCGATCAGACCCGCCACGAGAGCCGTGGCGGCGCCGTTCCGCCGGGCCCAGGTGCCGATGTGACCCTTGCCGGTGAGGCGGGCCAGAGCCAGGCCGCCATTGACCGCACCGAGGAGGCCAACCAGTGCGGCCAAGGAGGCTGAGATGCGGCCGCCGCTCAGGGTGTAGAAGCTTGCGGCGACCGGCTGGACAGAGGAGTCCGCGGCCGCCGGTTCGGCGAGCGCGAGACAGCTGATCAGGGCGCCTACGGCCACGGCAAGCACAGTGCGGACTGACATGAAGTGCTCCTTCTCTTCAAGGGAACTGGATCACCCGAGCATGTCCGCCTGACCCGCCTCTGGTCGTCCGGCGGACGCGGACACTTCGCGCTACCGCAGACGCCGCAGGCGCCGCGCACGTACTGCGTACGTGGTAGCCGATCACTCCTCCGCGGGCTGGACTCGCGCGAGGCTGCATCCGGCTAGGGTGCGCGCATGAGCACAGGATGGTCCGGTGTCCCGACCGGTGTGAGGGACTGGGCGATCGCCGTCGGCATGGCGGCGACGCTGCTGGTCACTGGCCTGTCCGAACGGCACTCTGGCATGGGCTCCGCCCTGCTCGGCTGCACGCTGCTGGCGGCGGGCGGCGTGGCGCTCGTCTGGCGCCGCCGGGCTCCGGTTCCCGTCCTGGCCGCCACCGGGCTGTGCGCGGTGGGATACCAGGCGGCCGGTTTCGACGTGCCCGCCGTCGCGTTCCTGTTCGCGGTGTACGCGGCCGTACGGGAGGGACACCGCACCGTCACCGTGGTGGCGAGCGTGGCCGTGCTGGCCACGCTCCCCCTCGCGGCCCTGGCCTCGGGCGTGCACGACACGGGCGAGGCGTTCGCGCAGGCGCGCAGTGCCCTGGAGATCGCCTGGCTTGTCGCCGCGGGCGCTGCGGGTGAAGCGCTGCGGCAGGCCGAGCGGCGGGCGGACGAAGCCGAGCGCACCCGGGAGGAGACCGCGCGACACCGCGCCGACCAGGAGCGGCTGCACATCGCGCGGGAGTTGCACGATTCACTCACCCACCAGATCTCTGTCATCAAGGTGCAGTCCGAAGTCGCCGTCCACCTGGCACGCAAGCGCCGCGAACCGGTACCGGATGCCCTGCTGGCGATCCGGGAGGCCGGTCGTGAGGCAACCCGGGAACTGCGGGCGACCCTGGAGGCGCTGCGCGACGACGACAAGACCCCACCGCACGGGCTCGACCACGTCCCAGAACTGGTAGAACGGTTCCGCATGACCGGCATGGACGCGAGTTTGACGATCGAAGGACACCGACACGGCGTGCCGGCCGCGGTGGGCCGGACCGTCTACCGGATCGTTCAGGAGTCGCTCACCAACATCGCCCGTCACGCGGACGCCGCCACGGCGTCGGTCCGGATCGACTGCCGCCCGGACGTGATCGCGATCCGCATCGATGACGACGGCAAGGCCGTGCCGGACACCGCCCCGACGCTCGGCGTCGGGCTGCTCGGCATGCGCGAACGCGTCACCGCCCTCGGCGGCCGGCTGCGCGCGGAGCCGCGCGGCGAGGGCGGCTTCACCGTCCAGGCCGAACTGCCCGTGGAGCAGACGTCATGATCCGTGTTCTGCTGGTCGACGACCAGCCCCTCATTCGCAGCGGATTCCGCGCGCTCCTCGACCTCGAAGACGACATCGAGGTGGTGGCCGAGGCCGCCGATGGGAAGGAGGGCCTGGCGCTGGCCAGGGAACACCTGCCCGATGTCGCGCTGATCGACATCCAGATGCCGGTCATCGATGGCATCGAGACGACCCGGCGCATCGCCGCGGACCCCGACCTGGCCCGGGTGCACGTCGTCATCCTGACCAACTACGGCTTGGACGAATACGTCTTCAACGCGCTGCGCGCCGGCGCGGCCGGATTCCTCGTCAAGGACATCGTTCCGGAAGACTTCCTGCACGCCGTACGGGTCGCCGCGCGCGGTGACGCCCTGCTCGCACCCTCGATCACCCGCAAGCTCATCAACAGATACGTCACCCAACCTCTCAACGCCGGCGCCGGGACAGGGCTCGAAGAGCTGACCAACCGCGAACGCGAGGCAGTCGCCCTGGTCGCGCAGGGCCTGTCCAACGACCAGGTAGCCGGCCGCATGGTGATCAGCCCGATGACCGCGAAAACCCACATCAACCGGGCCATGACCAAGCTGCACGCCCGTGACCGCGCTCAGCTCGTTGTCCTCGCCTACGAATCCGGCCTGGTCTCCCCACACAGCCCTTGACATCCACGGTCCGGGTGCCGACGATGCGGTGCTTCCTGTGTTGCCTGCCGGCCGTCCGGCTGATCGTGGGTCTACCGATCGACCTGCCCGGCGGAGGGTAGGAGAGCCAGTCCCAGGAAGACGTCTCCCTTTTGCCTCGCACTTGGGGGGCCGATCGGCCAATCGATCACACCTGTGCCGTGACCTGCGGCTTTGTTGATCATCACTTGCCGTCCTCAACCGACAGTTGGCATCCTTCGACGGAGCAGCGACGGAGCTGACTGCGCGCCAAACCACCCCCACAGACAGCGCCATAGAGAGGGGCGCAGGGGTGGGTATCCCGGCAACAACCGACCGCCGCCGAGTCCCCGATCCTCGCGCCAATCAGCGCAGTTTGACGACCGCCCGAACGAGACAAAGAAACGGTCAGAAGAAATCTTGAGGCCGGTCGTTGCGCCGAAATACAGGTCAGCCCCTTAGGCGGCCGAGTCCACCGGTCAGCCTGGCCAGTAATCGGTTGAGCCCGGAACTTGATTCCGTTGTCGGCGACGTTCGAAAATGAGGCCGTAGCGACGTGGCGGGTTCCAGTCAACGTTGCAACGGAGGGAGCTCCGCTGAGGCTAGAAGCGC
>NZ_DASRXP010000150.1:0-5832 GCF_035687465.1 Kribbella sp. | reverse complement strand
GTCCTTCCCTGGTCGAGGCGGTGGGTGTCAAGGGTCGAACTTGTTCGAGCCCGCAGGGCCGCGAAGCGCCCTTGACACCCACCACGTCGACTAGCACACTCCCGCAGCGGAGACCGCGCAACCACACTGCCAATGCACCGGTCGCAACCACACTGCCAATGTTGCTTAGGGCAACCACATGCGCCGGCGACCCAGCGTACGGCAGACCCCTAGATCGAGCGTCGGGTTAGGTGGTGGTGAGGATTGACCAGCTGTGGGCCGGGATCAACAGCGGGTCTTCCGGTGAGGTGACGTTTTCGGGGTGCGCTGCGGTGGTTAGGGCAGACGCGTCTACCGGGAAGCGGCAAGGGTCGTCGGAGACGTTCAGCAGGAGGAGGAGCTCATTGCCTTCGCCTGTGGAGCGGAGGGCGAGGGTCTGGTTGGTGAGGTGGTCGACCTTGGTTCGTGCGCGGGTCAGCCAGGCGTTGCGGCGGCGTACGCCGATCAGTCGTTGGTGTAGGCGGTACGTCGGCCAGCCGTCGGGCGACAGGTCGTCCGGCTTCTCGGGGAAGGCGGGACGGACGGCGTCGTCGCCGCCGATGCGGTCTTCTTTGATCCCGCGGAACGCCTGCTCGTCACCGGCATAGATGCTCGGCACCCCGGCGACCGCGAACAGGAGCGCCACCGCGTGCCCTAGGTGCCTTGAATCCTCGAGTTTGCTGGCGATCCGGGTCACGTCGTGGTTGCCGACGAACGTCTGTGGCACGAACGTATCGAGCAACAGTTCATGCCGCTCGAGCGCATACGCCAACTCGAAGAAGTTCCCGTCGTTCAGTGAACTCCAGATCGCCTTCCAGAGCTCGTACTGCGTGACGGAGTCGAGGCTGCTCGCCGCCACATAGCCGGCGTAGTCGCCGTGGATCAGTTCGCCGAAGAACCACGCGTCGGGGTATCGCTGCCGGACCTCCGACAACACCTCGCGCCAAAACTCCGCCGGCACCGCGTACGCCACGTCCAGTCGCCACGCATCGACACCCCGGCCGAGCCAGTGGCACATCACATCGACCACGTACTGCCGAACAGCCGGCTCGGAATGGTTCAGCAGAACCAGTTGCTCATGACCCTCGAAGGTCTCCAGCGAACCGTCCGGACCACGGCGGAACCACTCAGCAGGCGCCTCGAACGACCGGGCGACATGGTTGAACACTCCATCCAGGGCGATCCGCAGACCGCGGGCTCGTGCCGCGGCGACCAGTTGGTCGAAGTCCGCGTCGTCGCCGAGGCGCGGGTCGATCCGGAAGTGGTCGATCGTGTCGTAGCCGTGCGACTCCGCCGCGAAGACCGGGCCGAGCAGCAGGCCCGAACAACCGAGCTCGATCGCGTAGTCCAGCCAGTTCTCCAACCGGCCGAGCCGGTGCTCGATGGGCCCGTCCGGAACCGCGGTGGCCTCCGCACCGACGAACCCCAACGGGAACACGTGCCACCAGATCGCGTGGTCGGACCACGACGTCATCACGGCTCCTCCCGGCCCGGCGCTGAGCGGGCAGTTACCTCCACCGTAGAGGGTTATCCAGGTGGTTCGACAATGCCGTTGGTGATCGCGTAGGCGACCGCCTCCAGCCGGGAGTGCACGCCGAACTTGTTCAGCACCGACTGGATGTGGGTCCGGACGGTGGTCCGCGAGATCCGCAGGTCCGTCGCCATCGCGTCGGTGCTGTTGCCCTGCACCAGCAGGTCCAGCACCTGGCGTTCGCGCCGGGTCAGGTAGCCGGCCAGGAACTGCGCGTGGGCCCGGTCCGGGTCGGCCTGCAGCCCGAGGGCGTCCCGGAGCAGGTTGTCGTCGCAGTACATCTCACCCGCCGCGACCCGGCCGATCGCCCGGACGACCTCGTCGATGCTGCGATCCTTCGAGACCACACCGCTCGCGCCGGCCTCCATGGCCTGCCGTAGTACCTCAGGGCCGGTCCGGGCAGTCAGTATGAGCACCCGGACGTGCGGCACCGCCTCCCGGATCTTGCGGGTGAAGTCGATCCCGTCCGCGTCCGGGAAGCCGAGGTCCATCACGCACAGGTCGACCGGCTCCTCGGTCAGCAGCTTCAGCGCATGCCGCGGATCCTGCAGAACGTCCTCGACCTGGTACTCGTGCGTCCGCAGTACCGCTGCCAGCGCCTCCGCGAAGACCCGGTGATCGTCGCAGACAGCGACCCGCACGGTCATCGCGCTAGTTGAGGTGGGCAACGGGGAAGCTCACAGACACGAGGGCGCCGCCGAACTCGGGGCTGCTGCCCACGGTTAGGTCGCCACCAGCGGCCTCGACCAGGGTGCTGACGATGGCCAGCCCACGAGACGCCAGTCCGGCCGGCCCGAAGCCGAAGCCCGGCCCGGAGTCCGCGATCGAGAAGGTCAGACCGTGGGGCTGTGACCGGTCCGACTGCCCGGCCGAGAGTTCGACCGTGCCACCCGGACCTGCCGCCCGGATCGCGTTCTCCAGCAGATTGCGCAGTACGCGGCGCAGTGACACCCGGTCGATGCCGACCCGCAGGGTGGTCACGTCGTCGAGCCGCAGCAACAGCCGGGTCGTGGTCGTCGGCGCGACTGTCCGGACCAGCTCGGACAGCACCGAGGACGCCTCGGCCGGCTCGGCGGCCTCATGGTCGCGCCGGAGCTGCCGGATCAGGCCGGAGACCTCGGCGGTCTCGGACTCGATCAAGGTGAGCATGGCGACCCGGGTCGTTTCGTTGGTCGCTCCGAGAGCAGCCGCAGTCAACGCGCGCACCGTGGCCATCTCGTGGATCAGGTCGTGCCAGATGTCACTGGGCAGCCTGGTGTTCGGTCGTTGGACCACCGGCACCACAGCGATGCCGGCCAGTCGATCCGGCCGATGGACGTGCAGAACAGAGCTCACCGTCTTCCCCCCATGTCGTCGCAAACCCAGTACGGCACGCAGGCACGCGCCGTCCCCGCCCGAGTTGGGACTGACTTGTTGTTACGCCTCACTGCTTTGACTGATTGCCTCAACGCTCTTGCCACGGCAAGCCCTGGCCCCCAGCCAAAGGCTTCGACGCCGGAGCGTCAGCGAACCGAACAGAAGGTTACCAACAGAGCACCGTCTGTCGTCGACTTCATCGGTCGGCCCGATTGCCTCACCCTTAAAACGCAGTCAGCGCCTCGGGGTTACGGCCTGAACCCCGGCTCGTCTGCCGATCACCGCGGCCTGGACCGCGGTCCGAGCACCCAGCTTGCCCAGCACGCGCTGCACGTGGGTCCGGCTGGTGCTCTCTGCGATCCCGAGGCGGAAGGCAAGGGCTCGTCGATCGAGACCGCCGACCAGGCAGCCGAGGACAGTCCGCTCGCGTTCGGTCAGGCCGTCCACCAACCGCCGCGCGTCCTCGGAGCTCTCCCCGATCGACCGAGCCGGACTGCCCAGTACTGCGGAGCTCACCCACATCCCGCCGCCCGCCACAGCCCGGACCGCCTCTTCCACCTCGGTCAGCGGATCGGTCGCGGCAACCCAGCCATGGGCCCCGGCCCTCAGCGCCTGCAGAACCGGAGCGGCGTCGTCCACGTTGGCCACCATCAGCGCCCGCGTCCGCGGCGCGACGTCGAGCAGCACGCGAACGATCGCCGCCGCGCTGACACCCAGATCGTGCGGCTCCACCAGCGCCACATCCGGCTGCTCCTCCTTGGCGAGCTGCAGGAGGTCCTCCAAGCTGCTGACGCTGCCGAGGCTTCGCATGCCGAGCTGCCGGCCGAGGTGCGAGGCGACGGCCTCGCCGATCACCCGGAGCGGGTTGCACACGACGACGCTCAGCACGGCCGTCGGTCCGCGCCCAGCTCGAGTGGCTTCTGCATCGAACTCAGACCCATCGCCTTGGCCTTGGCGCAGAACTCGGACGGGTCCAGGTCGTACTCCACGTGCAGTACCGCCTTGCCTGCCTGCAGAAACGGCTGGAGCATCTCGCACTCGTCGTACCTCATGCATTCCTCGTTGACGGCGAAGTCGAACGACGGCTCCAGGGCGGCCGCCTGCTCGACGTCGTTCTTGAGTCCGACCGACATCCCGCGGGCATGCGCGAGGTCGGCGATCCGGCGGTTGAAGGTCAGCTGGTCGTCCGCGGTCAGCGGGAAGCCGCTTTCGTTCGAGTAGCCGTCCACGTTGTCCGGCTCGACCGCGTCGAACCCCTTGGCCCGGCACTGGTCGAATCGCGCGGCCAGGATCGGTTCGAGCTGGTCCCACTGACGAATGTCCAGCCAGCGTTCGTCCGGCCAGCCGTCCAGCTCCTTGCCGAGCACCGACGCGGGGAACTTCTTCGCGTCCGGCCTGTACTTCTCGTACGAACCGACGCTCACGTAACAGATCACGTGCCGCCCCAGGCTGTGCAGTTCGGCGATCTCCGCCTCAGACGTGGTCTGCCAGTCCACGTCGTACACCGGCACGTCCACGCTCAGGTCGAGCTTGCCCTGCAACTGCCACTGCCAAGCCGTGCCCTGCTTGGGCACCCATCGCGTCTCAGCCACTCTGTTGCTCCCAGTTGCGGACGGCAGCGCAACGAAGGGCTGCTCTGACGGCGTGGTTTCCTCAGCTTCCGATCCCGAACAACCTGCCAGCATCAGCAGGCCCAGAGCGCCCACCATCAGCCGGATCAACATCGTTCGACCTGCACCTGCTCTAGGGGCAGGCGGTCCCACGGATGCGGTGCCGGCCGATCCGTCACGTAGACCAGCCCCGCCCCCAACTCCTCCGCCCGCGCCGCCACCGTGTCCAGTTCCCCAACCGGTACGCCGTGCACCAGGTGCCACCGCTTCTCCGGCGCTATTCCAGGCCCGGGTGACTCCACCCGGGCGTGCGCGGCAGCGTCGTCCTCGAAGACACAGGTGACGTCGAAGAGATCCAGTAAACCGGCGCAAGGCTCTACGCCAGGATTGGCGACAACCGTCCTCATACCGGCACGGCGAGCGAGACCCGCCAGCAGCCGGTTGTGGCCGAGCCCTTCGATGCCGGAGGCAACCTGGTCGTACATGATCCCGTCCACGGCGTAGAGCTCCAGCCAGGCCCGGACGTCGGCCGCGACGCGCGGCACTCCACGGCGGCCGTAGTCGACGTCCACGTAGCCGATGAGCCGGACACCATGCGCCCGCAGCATCGCCAGTGCCTCCGGGTAGTACGGATCGTTGGCAGCGCCCGGGCCGTCGGCCACGTTGACCACGACGAACTCCAGACGGTCGCCGAGCGCCGCCAACTGCTGCCATTGCTCGGGAGACTCGGCGGGATGCACGTACCAGGGCACCGCCAGCCGTGTCATCGGTGAGCCTCCACCTTCGTCAGTCGCTGCCAGCACAGCACCGACAGCGTCATTGCCAGCGAACCACAGATCACGAAGTAGCAGGCCGCGAGGGCGAGTGCCTGATCCATCACCAGGTAACGGCACGCGGTGAGGACCACTCCGAGGCCGGTGACCACCAGCACCGGCACGATCTGCCGGTGCGCCACCAGCAGCAGCGCGGCCAAGAAGGTCCAGCCCAGCAGAACAGTTGCAGCGAACCGCACGATCGCCACCGGCTCCAAGTGACCACCGGACCACGCGAGCACCACCGTGAGTGTCACCACCACCCCGAGATAGCCGCCGACACAACGCAGGATCGCGCCCCGGATGGTCTGGGTGAACGCGGCTGCCGAGTTGGTGGTCTGCAAGGCCAGACCGGCCCGCCCGCGGTAGACCTCGAGTTGCCACTCGGCCATCAGCACGCCGCCGACCAGCGGAGTCAGGGTCAGGCTGACGCCCGCAGTACTTTCCACCAGGCCGTCCAGGAGGCCCAGTGTCAGCAGGAGGGCCAGGCAGAGGCCGTAACCGG
>NZ_DASRXP010000149.1:0-2507 GCF_035687465.1 Kribbella sp. | reverse complement strand
TCGATGTCGGCGCGGCGGAAGCGGTAGATGGACTGCTTCGGGTCGCCGACCACGAAGAGTCGACCATCCGGCACCTCGACCTCTCGCCAGTCCTCGGCATCCGCCGCGGCGCCGCCCGCGATCCGGACCGCCAGCTCGATCTGGATGGGATCCGTGTCCTGGAACTCGTCGAGCAGCAGCCGCTGGAACCGCTCCTGCAGCGCCGACCGCACTGACGCGTCTCGCCGGAGCAGATCGCGCGCGAGCACCAGCAGGTCGTGGAACTCCAGACGCCCCTCGGCTCGCCGCAGCTCGGCCGACTCCAGCACCCGCTCGGCGACCCAGTGCGACAGATGCCGTAGGCAAGCATCCAGCAGCAGCTCGACGAGCGATCCAGCGACGCTGACGACCTCAGTACAGTCGCCGCGGACCTTGTTGATGTCCGGCCAGTTCTCCTTGCGCCCGATCCGCCCGAGCTTCAGCCCGCGCAAGTGCTGCAGGATCGCCAGTTGGGTCTCCTGATCCGTCGCCGCCCCGAGCATCACGCCGAGCTCGCGGATCTGGTGCACCTTCGGCAGCAACCGGTCCTCGGCATCGAGGCAGCTCTCCGCCACGGCGCCGATCTGCGCAGCGGCCGCGATCAGTCCGCTCAGATCTGGCATCGACACCAACTCAGGCGGATCCACCAGGACCCGCTCGGCGATGAGGTCCCAGTCGTTCCCGAACAGCCGCGCCAGCGACCGCAGGTGCTTCAGTTCTACGCCGACGGCCATGGCCAGCAGCAACGGTTCGGCGATCGCGTCGTCGTCTAGCAACTGCTGCTGCAACTCCGACCAGCGTTCCTCAAAGGCGACCGACGACCCGACCTCGTCCAGTACGTCGATCAGCGGCGGCAGCCCGGCTTCGATCGGATGCGCGAGCAGGAGTTGCTGCGCGAACGAATGCAGTGTGCCGATCGACGCCGAATCCAGGTCGTCCAGCGCCTCGTCCGCCAACCGCCGGGCCGGCCCCTTCCGCGCTGTCTCGAACTCCACCCGCAGCCGATCCCGCAGCTCCGCCCCGGCCTTCTCCGTGAACGTCACCGCCGCGATCGTCCGCAACGGAACTTCGTCCCGCAGCACCAGCGTGGTCACCCGGTCGACCAGCGCGTGCGTCTTCCCCGAACCTGCGCCGGCTTCAACGAACAACGTCGACGAAGTGTCGGACCTGATCTGCTCCCGCGCCTCGGCATCCAGCAGTTCAGTCATCGAGCGCCACCTCCTCGAACGCCGGCAGCGCACCCGGATCGATCAACCGGACCAGCGCCTCGAGGACCGTGTCGTTCCGCTTCCGCTCCCACCGCGCCCGTACTTCGCTGTGCCCGATCCCGTCCGGATTGCAGTACTGACACTGCACCCAGAGGAAGTCCGGGATCTCGGGAGCCTTCGGCGGAAAGTACCCGGCCGCGATCGACGACACGATCACGTCGAGCGTGTGCACATAACGAGCCGCCACGTCTTCGGTCAACGGCACGGGGATCCGCCGTCCACCCTTCCTGACGAACCAGTACGCCGCTTCGACCGGCGTCTCGGGATCCCCCAGCCGAGCGCGTGCGGCGTACGCGTAAACCGGGAGCTGCAGCTTGGTCCCAGCCGCGACTGGGTCGGCCTCGATCGACTCGTAGCGGGAGAACCCGCCGGTCTTCACATCGGTGACGTAGATCGTGCCGTCCCGGCCGAGGTCGACCTTGTCCGCGGAGCCGCGCAGACGCACGCGTCCCGAGGGAATGGGGATCTCCACCGGCGGCTCGCCCTCGAAGCCGAAGCGCAACTCGCTCGCGACGACCGATGCGTCACGGGAGACACGCCAGCGGTCGTCGTCCTCGAGCAGCACCAGGAGGTCGCCGAGGATCCGCAGTCGCTCCCGCTGCCACAACCGGGGATGCCCGGTCAGGCCCTCCGCCTCGAACTGATCCGCGAGATCCGCACCGATTGCCAGCAGCAACGACCGCTGCTCGGAGGTCCAGGGCTTCCCATAACCGGGCAGGCCGACGGATCCCGTCGGAACCGCGGCGAGTCGGCTGACGAAGGCGTCCAGGCTGTTGTGGATCAGGTTCCCGATCTGCACCGGCGAGATCACCAGCAGATCCTCTGGCGCTTCGAGCGGTTCGACCTGCAGCAACCGCTCGACGAAGTACGCATGCGGACAGGTCGCATAGGCCTCGAGCGAGGTCGGCGACGCGATCCGCTCGTCCCTCGCGTAGTCGGGCAGCCCGTCCACCCCCGACAGATTCCCGTCGAACCGGCTGAACTCATCCGCGGCACGGGCCCGCAGCAACACCCGCGCACGGTCGACGACCTGGTCGGCCAAGGGCAGACCGGCGGTTGCCGCCCGCACCTGCCAGTCCTGCTCGGTCGCCGGCATGGTTGCCGTGGTCAACGAACCCGCGTACGACGCCGAGGTGAGCATCCGGTCCGCGTAGTCGGCCTGATCCCACAGCGTCGCCGCCAGTGCGTGATCACCGGTGATCGAACGCAAGGTGCCGAGCA
>NZ_DASRXP010000148.1:0-6890 GCF_035687465.1 Kribbella sp. | reverse complement strand
GCCAGCGCTCGCTCATCGCCGCACCGGGCTGTGCCGCCGGCCACTGCCACCAGCAGATCCCGATCGCGACGACGCCGGCCACTGCGAAGACGATCGCGGGGATCGTCACCAGCCGCGGCTTGGCCCGTCGGAACCAGAGGCACGCCAGCGCGGCAGCAACCGCAGTACCGGCGATCGGTGCCCACACGGGGTACCCGGTCACCTCGTCCGGAGCAGCGGGCCAGTGTGGTGCGGCGCCGAGGCCTCGGCCAAGCAGGACGGAGGCCGCGACCACCACGCCGAGGGCTGCGCCCAGGTAGATCATCGGGATCAGGCCGGCGATCGGCCGGGCCGCTTTCGGCGCCCAGGAGGCGAGCTCCCGGGCCACGTTGTCCCGGGCTGCCTGCTCCCACTTCTCGTGGCCCCAGCTGGTCGCGTACAACGATGTCCCGGCCAGGTTCTGCAGGAAGGTCATCCGGCCGCGGGCGAAGTCCCGGTCGCTGACGTGCGCGTACTCCTGCCGGATGCCGACCGCGTACTCGTCGTACCGGTCCGCGGCCAGGCTGAGGATGCGCAGGTCGGCGTCGCAGAGCACCGCGCCGTTGGCGTCGTCCGGCTCGCAGTCGTGCTTGGCGGTCAGCCGGATCAGCCGGCCGACCTCGGCGACCCGGTCTGCGTCCACGCCGTACGCGGACAGTTCGAGCTCGGCCAGTTGCGCCGAGACCTCTTCGTTCTCGCCCGGGTCGGCCTGCGGGTCGTAGATCGCGTCGTGGAACCAGGCCGCCAACCGGACCGTGTCCGGGTCGTCGGCCAGATCGGCGAGCTCGTCGATGGTGGCGAGCATCTCGGTGAGATGTTGCTGGGTGTGATAGTGCCGCTGTTGCTCTGCGTAACGAGCCAGCAGATCCTCACCCAGAGGCTGTGCGTGCGGCAGCAGGCGATCCCACCTCATCCGCAGCTCCATGGCATGTGAGTCTGACACCGGTCGAAGGCCCGGACCGACCGATCCGGGGTTCGGAGCTAGGGTCGTGGCCAAAGCGATATCGGCTCGTCACCTGACCGGTGCGGTGGGGGTGCGGCCAGCGGAGAAAGGGAGACGCCATGCGCTTCGGGTTGGTCGGAACGGGTCCCTGGGCCAGGTACACGCACGGACCTGGTCTGTCGGCGGCCGACGGCGTCGAACTGGTGGGCGTCTGGGGGCGGAACACCGACAAGGCGAAGGCGTTGGCTACAGACCTCGGGGTGGCCGGGTACGACGACTACGCAGAGTTACTCGAGCTCGTCGACGCCGTGGCTTTTGCGGTCCCGCCGCGGATTCAGGCCACGATGGCCCTCGAAGCGGCTGCCGTGGGCAAGCATCTCCTGTTGGACAAGCCGGTCGCCGACTCGATCGACGATGCCCGGGCACTGTCCGACGAGGCCGCCGCCGAGGGGATCGCGTCGGTGGTGTTCTTCACCGCCCGGTTCGCCCCGGAGAGCCGGGCGTTCTTCGCCGAGGTCCAGGCCACCGGCGGCTGGAAGGGCGGCTGGTCCCGAATGCTGGCAGCACTCGACAAGCCGGGCGGTCCGTACCGCGACTCCCCGTGGCGGCGCGAGCAGCGCGGCGCGCTCTGGGACGTCGGGCCGCACGCACTCTCGCATCTCGACGCCATGCTCGGCCCGATCGCGGAGCTGCGCGCGATTGGCGGCGAGGGTGATCTCGTGCATCTGGTGATCACCCACGAGTCCGGCGCGACCAGCACGGCGAGCGTCTCCTTGTTCGCACCGCCGGCCGGGACCAGCTTCGAGACCGGCGTCTGGGGAGAAGCCGGTACTGCGCTGCTGCCGGCCGGGGATACCCCGGCAGTCGAGTCGTACCGGATCGCGGCGCAGGAACTGGTGGCTGTGGCCGAGTCAGGTGATTCGCACCTGGTCGACGTCACCTTCGGGACGCGCATCGTCGAGCTGCTCGCTTCTGCGGAACAACAGTTGGCCGACAGGGCGTAGTACTGGCTAGCGCAGGGCGATGACGGTGCCGTTGCCTGAGGTGAGGAGGAGGTTGCCGACCGCCCGGACGTCGCGGCTGCAGGAGATGGCGTTGGGCAGCCGCACCTGGCGGAAGCCCGCACGGCTGATCATGTTGGCGTAGCAACCGTCGGACCCGCGCGCGAGCGACACCACCCGCCCATCGGTGGTGACAGCGACCCGCGCCCGTGGGTTGACCCCGGCGGTGGTCTGCCAAGCGGTCTCGCCCGTCGTGGCATCGATCGCCGTCACCACTGTGGTGCGGTTCTCCTGTGTGTCCGGACCAGGGCAGTCCACCACGATCAACTGGTTCCCGGCCGCGTTCAGCAGGCTGCGGCAGGCCCAGGTGCGCGGTACCGGCCAGCGCCACTTCGTCGCACCCGTGCGCGGCTCAACCGCCACCAGAGCCGCCGGTACGTCGGAGTCGCCGCCGGGCTCGGCCACGACCACCACACCACCGACCACGACGGGCCGGCGGTACATGTCGGTCGGCGACTTGCTCCACAACGTCTTGCCGCTCTTCAGGTCCAGCCCGACCATCTCGTCCGGATCCTGGCCACAGCTGTGTCCCAGGAAGGCGACCACGGTGTCCTGCGTGGCGACCGCGCCGATGTCCGTGCACCTGCCGGGCTCGAAGGTCCACCGGTCGTTGCCGTCCGGGTCGACCCCGTGCAGCTTGTCCGAACCACGGCTGACGTCTTCGCCAGTCAGCAACGGATCCGCTTGCTGGACTGTGTGGTCCCTGGACCGGCCCGGCCAGGCTGCCTTGCGCTTGCCTGTGTTCGCATCGAGCAGCAGATAGCCGACGTCGTCGAACTCGGCCACTACATACTCGCCGTCCTGCGTGGCGAAGATGTTCGGCTTCTCGTCCGAGTCGGAGCGGCTGTAGCGCCATCGCAGGTCCCCGGTCTCGGCATCGAGCATCTCCACCACCCCGGTCTGCCGCGGGAGGGCGATGCCGTATTTGGTGCCGACGGCATCCTCCGCCCCACCGCCGGACTGGCCATGACTCTCCCAGGCGACATTGCCGTCCACGATCGACTCCGGCCGCTGCCCGGCCGGCTTGAGCCCGCCTTCCACCTGCTCGTTGGAGGTGAGCACATAGCTGCGGGCCAGCGGCTGCACGATCAGCAGGAGAGACACTGCGATCACCCCTGGTACTGCGAGCCACGCCAACTGCTGCCCGAGGTTTCGCGAGGGGAGAAACCGGGCCGTCCGGGTGCGCAACAGTGAGGCGACCAGAGCCGCGGAGCCGGCTAGCAGCAGCAAGAGGAACGCAGAGATCAGCAGAGGCACCCGCAGCCCGACGCCCAGAGCGGGGCTGGTGACGGGGACCTGTGCCCAGGCGACCAGCAATCCGGTGACCGCAGCAGCGACTACACCGCCAGAGACGAGCCTGGCCAGCTGGGTGCTGCTACGAGCACACCGGAACAGCACAGGAGCGCTGATGAAGGCCAGGACCGCCAGAACGACCGGCGGCCACCCAGTCTCGGACTCCGAGGCAGGGATCTGCCAGGAGGCGCCTGCTGCGGCTACGGAAACCACAGAGGCCGCGATCGCGCTGAAGGTCGCCGTAGCGGCCAGGCTCGCTTGCTGCCAGCCGCGCCACGGTGCAGGGAGTTCGCTGTCGAGCCCGGCGAGCTCTGCCTCCAGGTTGGCCCGAGCAGTGGCGCCCATTCGTTGCCGAGCCAGCTGGGTCCTATACAGGTGCCCGTCGAGCAGTACCTGGACTTCGTCGTACCTGCGCTCGATGGCGGTGGCCCGGTCGCCCGCGTCCCGCCGTACTTCGGAGCTGTGGCCGGCGTAGCGGCTCGGATTCGTGGCGAGGATTGCGTTCACGGCGTCCAGCAGGACATCGCCGTTGGCGTCGCGCCGGGGTGGTGCGTAGGAGTCGGGCGGGGGAGTGGCCAGGTCCCCGGTCAGCCTGACCAGGCGAGCCACCTCGGCGATGCGGATCGGGTCCACGCCGTACGACGGCAGCGTCTGTTCGGCCAGCCGGGCCGATGCCTCGGCGTCCTCGGCCGGACCTCCGCCGGGCTCGTGCACCGCCCGGTGGAACCACGCGGCCAGCCGGACCGAGGTCGGATCGGTGCTGAGCTGGATCAGCGACTCGAGCGCGGTCAGCACGGTGTCGAGGTACTGGTCGCGGTACGCGCGGCGGTTCCGCCCGACGTACCTGGCGATCAAATCGTCGGCCAACGCGGTCGAGCCGGGAACCAGCTCTTTCCACCGCTCACGTAGGGCCAACACCGCCACAGTCTGACAGCCGCACCGCAACGACCGCCCCTCGATCTGCCCTCCGAACGCTTGCGGTTGCCGTACAACCACCGGAGTCAGGGGCGCGGTCGGTGGAATGCGACTCCTCCGCCATCTACCATGCGGATGAGGAAACCATAATCTAACGGAAGGCGAACTCGTGGCGCGTGCGATCGGTCGTGAGGCCGGGCCCGGGACGCAGAGCGTCGAGCGGGCGCTGTCGCTGCTGTCCGAGTTCACCGAGGCCCATCCGCAACGCCGGGTCTCCGAACTGGTCGAGGCGACCGGTCTCGGCCAGTCCACGGTGTCCCGGCTGGTCGGCGCGCTGGTGGCTCTCGGCTTCCTGGCCTACGACCAGCGCAGCGGCCTGTACGGCGTCGGTCCCCGGGTGATCACCTTGGCCGGCATCGGGCTGAACGAGATGCCGGTCCACCAGCAGTCCCGCCAGGTCGCGCAGAACCTCGCCGCGGACCTGAATTTGGGCGCGAACGTGGCCGAGCGCCGGGGCGCCGAGATGTTCTACCTGTGTCACTTCGAGGGACGGGCGGCCGGCCGGTCGTCGACCCTGGTCGGTCGGACCGGTCCGTTGCACGCCACCGCGATCGGCAAGGCACTGATCAGCGAGCTGCCCCGGTCCGAGTGGCAGGAACTGCTCGGCGACGACCTGGCCCGCTACACGCCGCACACCGTGACCGACGCGGATCAGCTGGAGAAGATGCTTCGCCAGGTGCGGGAGCGCGGCTACGCGCTGGAACTCGAGGAGTTGGCGTTCGGCCGGGCCTGTCTTGCCGCGCCGATCCGGGACAGGACGGGCACGATCGTCGCTGCGCTGTCCGTGTCCGGGCCACTGTCGGCGATGGATCTGCCGACCAGGGAGGAGACACTGGCCATGCAGGTCATCGAGCAGGCGGACCAGATCTCTTCGGGCCTGGGCTACCACGCTTCGGCCGCGGTGAGCTGACCCGCCGCACGACCAGTACCGCGGCGAGCGCGGCTGTCGCCGGCCCGAACACGAGAGCAGCCGGAGCGACGTACCAAGCCCCTACAGCCAGTACTACGAATACGCCGGTCGCCGCGACAGGTAGAACCGGTCGACGCCAGCTGAGGTGGATCGCCAGCAGCCAGAGGTCGCGAACCGTCCGACCCGGCCCGGCCGATGCCACAGCGGCAGGCAGCAGCCACAGGGTGACCAAGTAGCCCAGCATCACCACAGACAGAGGCACAGCCAGGACGGTCTGCCTGGCGGCAACAAGGTAGAACCCCAGGACCCAGACTGTGGCGAGCGGTAGCCCGAGCACCAACTGGCCGCGGCCGAGCCACTCGCGCCAGGCGGACCAGAACCGTGCCCACGGGCGCACCTCTGCGTCATCCAGGTAAGCCAGTAGCAGTTGGTGAGCTGCCAGTGTGGCTGGAGCCAGCCCGGCGATCACCATCCCGGCCGCAACACCCAGGAGCCACAGGAAAGTCACCAAGGCCAACCGCAGCGGCCAATCGAGCAGTCGGTAGATGGGCGCGGCCCGGCCCGTCAGCTCGACCTCAGGCATCTTTCAACCTGGCTTGCAGATCGGCCCGCCCGACCACGGCAGGAGAGAGCACGGACAAGCCGCCGTCCACCGGCAGGACTACCCCGGTGATGCCAGATGCCCTGGGCCCGGCCAGGAACGTCACCGCATCGGCAACCTCGGTCGGCAGGATGGTGCGGCCGATCGGGTAGCCGGCCGCGGCGTCGGGCCGCTCTGCTCCGCCGACCATCCCGGGTGCCACCGCGTTGACCCGGACACCGCGGCCGGCGTACTCCACTGCGAGTTGCCGGACCAGGGCATCGACTGCGCCTTTGGCGGCGGTGTAGGCAGCCGCCCAGGGTGCTGCCACCAACGTGTTCACCGAGGAGACGGCGACCACTGCGGCCGCGTCGCTCTCGAACAGGTGGGGCAGCGCGGAGCGGACCGGGAAGAAGAAGGTGTCGAGCGTGTTCGAGAGCGCGTCGAACCACTGTGCATCGGTGGTCCGGTGCGCAGGTTCGAGTGGCATCCGTCCGGCGGCCGCGACGAGGATGTCCAGCCCGTCGAACTCGGCCACGACGTGTCCGACAACCTCGGCCGCGGTGTCGGGTTCGGAGCAGTCGGCGGCCAGGTGCAACTCCAGCCCGTCAACCGGCTTGTCCTCCAACGACGCCCCGGCGACCCGGCAGCCGTCCGCGGCCAGCGCGGCCACGATCGCCGTACCGATGGGGGTGGTTGCCCCGATCACCAGAGCGCGGCGCATCACCGGACGCACGCCGCGCGGACGGCATCCTCGTCGACCTCGATCCCCAGACCCGGACCGGTCGGTACTGCGAATCCGAGCATGCCCGGCTCCAACGGCGTCACCAGGACATCGTTGACCGGCCCGAACAGCATCGGGTGGAACTCGTAGGCCAGCAGGTTCCCGACGGCCGCCGACGCGTGGATGCTCGCGGCCATGATGATCCCGAGCCCGGACGAGTGGTGTGGCGCCAGCGGGGTGAACCAGGTCTCGGCGACCGCCGCCAGATCCAGCAACTCGGTGATCCCGGTCCGGCCGGGATCCGGCTGCAGGATCGAGGCAGCACCGCCTACCAGCCATGGCTTGAACTCCTGCCGATGCCGCAGGCTCTCACCGATCGCGACCGG
>NZ_DASRXP010000147.1:0-11931 GCF_035687465.1 Kribbella sp. | reverse complement strand
GTCGGGCAACTCTTCTTCGCCTTGCAGCCCCCAGGTGGCGGAGGCGGCGTGGGGCAGTCGTTGTTCGTCTTGCAATCCGTGGGCGGCGGCGGGGGGTCATTCGGGCCCTTGACGTCGTCCTCGGAGCACTTCCAGATGTAGCCGTCGCCGTTCAGTACCTTCTTGCACTCGGTGTTGGGTTCACCGACCTCATCCACGGGGTAATTGCCAGTCGGGTCGCTGAGGGTGATCGGGTTGCCGGCGGCGTAGGCGTAGAGGTTGGGGAGGCTGGAGGCTACGCCTCCTGCGTAGGTCATGGTGTCGCGGGAGTTGAACGTGCCGGACTCGGGGTTGTACCAGCGGGCGCCCTGGTTGACGTCTCCGCTGCGGGGGTCGGTCCAGTCGCCTTGGTAGCCGACTCGGTACTTGAGGCCGTTGGCGGCGGTGGAGTTGCCGAAGGGGTCGAAGGTACGGGAGTCCGGCAGGCCCGCGGTGAGGGTGGTGTCAGTGGGGTCGAAGCCGCCGATCACGTCGCCGTGGCGGTCTGCCAGGACGAGGCGTTTGGTGGTTTCGTACCCGAGGGAGAGCAGTCCGTCGCTGGCGCTACGGCCGAAGCTCTGGGTGCCGTCGGTGACGACCTCGTCGCTGAAGCCGGCGTACCGCATCCGGGCGGTTCCGGCCGCCACCGGGCGGTCGAGTGCGTCGTAGGTGAAGTCGCGGTCGGAGTTCTTGATCATCCGGTCGAAGGCGTCGAAGGTGAGCGCCTCCGTGGTTGTACCGGCCTGCTTGGTGAGGAGGGTGCCGCGCGGGGAGTAGGTGTAGTCCGAGGTGCCGTCATTGATGCGACGGTTGCGTTCGTCGTACTGCGCGAGCTTGGTGCCTGCTTTCGTCCGGTTGCTGGTCGCGTCCCAGCCGTACTCGGTCGTCTTGGTTCCGGCCGTCCAGGCGGTGAGTCGGCCGAGCTGGTCGTAGGTGTAGGTGTTGTCGGCTGCGCCGGCGACGCCGGTGGTCTTCTTGGCGGTGATGTTGTTGTCGGCGTCGTAGCCATAGGTCATCGAGGAGACGACTGTCTGGTCTGCCTTCAGGGTGTCGGAGTTCATCCGCCCGTAGGCGTCGTAGCCGCGCCCCAACCTCGGTGGTACCTCCATGGCGTAGCGTGTGGCACCGCGGTTGAGGGGGTCAGGAGAGGGCTGGAATGGGGAGCGAGAACTTCCAGGTCGACCTGCAGGGGATCGTCGACCTGCTGAGTCACCATCTGTACAGCAGTCCGCGGGTGTACCTGCGGGAGTTGCTGCAGAACGCCGTGGATGCGATCACCGCGCGGCAGTCGACCGAGCCGGATGCGCCTGGGCGGATCGAGATCAGGGTCCAGGAGCAGAGTCTCAGCATCACCGACACCGGGATCGGGCTGCGGCCGGACGAGGTGCGGGAACTGCTGGCCACGATCGGGCGGAGCTCGAAGCGGGACGAGATCGGCTTCGCTCGGACCGAGTTCCTCGGGCAGTTCGGGATCGGGTTGCTGTCGGCGTTCATGGTCGCCGACGCGATCGAAGTACTGACGCAGCCGGCCGACGGCGCTGCCACCCGATGGACCGGTACGGCGGATGGCCGCTACACCGTCGACGAGGCACCAACCGGTCTCCCACAAGGGACCACCGTGACTCTGCAGGCTCGGCGGGGTGCTGAGCAGTGGTTCAAGCAGGCCACCGTGGTCGAATTGGTGAAGCTGTTCGGCGCGCTGCTCCCGTTCGAGGTCCGCGTCAACGACGAGAAGGTCACCGACGGCATCGCTCCCTGGGAGGGCACCGGCCGGGCTGACCTGGTCGGCTACGCGCAGGACAACCTCGGCTTCACCCCGTTCGACGTGATCCCGCTCAGCAATCCAGCGGCCGGGCTCAATGGCGTCGCCTTCGTCCTGCCCTTCCCCGCGAACCCGGCCGAGCGCGCCACCCACCGCGTCTACCTCAAGCGGATGCTGCTCGCCGAGGGCGTCGAAGGACTGCTGCCCGACTGGGCGTTCTTCGTCCGCGCGGTGATCGACACCTCCGAGCTCAGGCCGACGGCCAGCCGTGAGGCCCTCTTCGACGACGGCAACCTCGAGGCGACCAGGGAGGCCCTCGGCGCTCAGCTCCGGGGCTGGCTGGTCCGCCTCGGGACTACGGATCCGCAGAAGCTGGACCGGTTCCTCGGCATCCACCAGCTCGGCGTGAAGGCGCTCGCGCTGCACGACGACGACATGCTCCGGCTGGTCCACCGCTGGCTCAGGTTCGAGACGAACCACGGCCGGATGACCGCGGCCGAGCTTCACGAGCGGCACGGCGAGATCCGGTACGTGGCGACGATCGAGGAGTTCCGCCAGTTGGCGGCGGTCGCCGCGGCCCAGCAGCTCACTGTGGTCAACGGCGGTTACACGTACGACAGCGAGTTGCTCGAGCGGCTGCCGGACGTAGTACCCGAGCTCGTCACGAGCAGGTTCGATCCGACCGAGCTCAGCACCAGCTTCGACAGCCTCGACCCGCAGACCGAGCTGGCCCTGCGGCCGTTCGTGCGGCTCGCCCAGGAGGCGCTGGACCCGGTCGGCTGCGAGGTCGTGATCCGGTCGTTCGACCCCGCCGGACTTCCGGCGATCTACCTGGTCGACCGGTCGGCCCAGTTCGCCTCCGAACTGCGCTCGACCAAGAGCCGCACCGACGCCCTCTGGTCCGAGGTACTGGGTGCGCTCGATACGCACGACGACAGCCGCCCGCAGCTCGTGCTGAACCACCGCAGCCCGCTCGTACGCCGGATGACCGGGCTAGGTGATCCCGAACTGGCGCGGCTGGCCGTGCAGGGTCTGTACGGACATGCGCTGATGCTGGGGTACCACCCGATCGGCCCGGCGGACTCCGCCCTGGTCAACCGGTCGTTCCTCGGCTTGCTGGACCAGGCCGTACCTACCTCAGAGGACCCGAGATGACCGACGACCTGCTGGATCGGCTCAACCGCGCCCAGAGCACGCCGTACGGGAAAGCCAAGTCGGCGCTGCTGGAGGATGTGGTCCGGCGGGCGGATGCGGCCGGCGACGAGGACGTCGCCTTCTACGCCAGGCTCGCGCTGGTCACGGCGTACGTGAGCGGTGGCGAGCCGCGGAAGTCGCTGGTGCCGTTCGCCCGGTGTGTGGCCGACTGGGATGCGGCCCCGGAGAAGTACCAGCGGCATGCCTATACGTTCCTGTGGTGCTTCAAGTACGCGCCGAACACGCTCACCAAGTTCCCTGAGGTTCCACTGGACCAGGCGTACGCAGTACTGGATGACATGGAGCGCCGGTGGCGGGTCGCTGGGAACAGCATGCATGCGGTGCATCAGCACCGGTGGCAGGTGGCCGACCACATCGGTGATGCCGAGACGGCAGCTGAGCAGTTCCGGCTGTGGTCGACCGCGCCACGGGACGACCTGTCGGACTGCGTCGGTTGCGACCCGACGCAGAAGGTGCAGCACCTGACTCGAACAGGACAGATGGCCGAAGCGGCATCGCTCGCGGTCAGTGTGCTCGAGGGGCGGCTGACCTGTCACGAGCAGCCGCAACAGATCCTCACCGCCCTGCTGCCGGCTTATGTTGCCGAGGGCATGTACTCCGAGGCGGTCGATGCCCATCGGCGGGCCTACCGGATCCTGCGCGGTCAGCCGGGCGAGCTGAGCAGCTATGCCGACCACGTCCTGTTCTGTGCGCGGACCGGCAATGAGACCAGGGCGGTCGAACTGGTCGAGC
Organism: Kribbella sp.; assembly: GCF_035687465.1. Lineage (NCBI taxonomy): Bacteria > Bacillati > Actinomycetota > Actinomycetes > Propionibacteriales > Kribbellaceae > Kribbella > Kribbella sp. Next base: position 8,204 of record NZ_DASRXP010000147.1, on the reverse strand, counting down.
GGCACCTGATCGATCTCGCCGATCCGCCGACCCCGCTCGCGGCGAAGGACTTCGCGGCGGCGGCATCCCTTGCCCTGAGCAAGGTCGACCTGATGATCCGGCGCCCCAAGGCGGACGACATCCACTCCCATCAGCTCGCCGAGAAACTGGCGCAGCAGGCTCTGGAGCTGGCCGCGCAGTTCGACGCGCGCAACGGGACCACCCACCAGTCAGAGCAGGTCAGGGCGACGCTCGCGGCCGAGCCGTGGGTGGAGTACCTGCCGTTGTCCGAGACAGCTCGCCGCGCTCAGCTCCGCAGCCAGGCCGAGAGCCCTGCTGTGGCAGAGGAAACGCTGCCTGAGGGTTCCGGCAGCGGCTGGCTGGACCGGGCTGAAGAGGCTTGGCAGACCGACCGTCGCGATGAGGCAGTCGCTGCCTGGCGGGCGTTCGAACAGGAGGTGCCCGACAGCGCCCGTACTGCGCTCGACCGGGCCAGGTTGTTCGACGGCCAGGGCCTCATCGCCGTCGAGAGCGGCGGCGATCCACTGGAGTCCTGGCGCGAGGCACTCACCCTGTACGCCGAACTGGGCGAGGAGGTTCGCCTGCGGCGCGATCGCGGCCGGATTGCCCGGGCGCTGTGCGAGCAGGGCGAGATCCAGGAGGGTCTGGCGACAGGTGAGGAACCACTGCGCTGGCTGATCGAGAACGACGAACCCCGGCGCCGCGGGGGTTGGCAGTACTCGCTTGCGACGGTCTATGCCCAGGCCGATCGGTCCGACGATGCTCTGCGGGAGCTGGCGATCATCCGCTCGGGCCAGGGCACCGAGGGCGAACTACTCGCGGCCGCAGCGATCCTGCAGTGCAACCTCCTGCTGAAGGACGGCCGCCTCGAGGAAGCCGAGGAAGCCGCGACCGCAGGGATCCCGACCAAGCAGGACCTGGCCCGCTCGTTCACGTACCGGCAGCGCGGCTGGATCCGGATCCAGCTCGACCGGGCTGTGGAGGCCGTGGACGACCTGGCTGAAGCGATCGCCTTGGCGGCCGGAGAACCTGGGACCGAAGTACACGTTGCTATCTGTCGTGTCGAGCTGGCCCGGGCGTACCTGATCACCGGGCGTCCGCTGGAGTCGGCTGAGACCGGCGAAGAGGCTCTGCCCGCACTGCAGGACCCCGAGCTCATCCAGTTGCGCGCCGAGGCCCGCGGCGTACTGGTTGACGCTTATCGAGCACTTGGCGAGCTGGAGCCCGCTCTGGCGCAGGTCCACGCGCTGCTGACCGAGGCACCCGAGGACGCGCATCCGCACTGGCTCGGCCTCACCCGCCAGGACGAGGGCATGCTGCTCGAGCAACTGGACCGCGACAAGGAGGCGGTCGACGTTCTCCTGATCGCCGCCGACCATTTCCAGACAGCCGAACTGCCGATCGAGTACGTCCAGGCGATCCGCCTCGCCGGCCAGTCCGCCCGGTACGCCGGCGACTTCGACCGGGTCCGCGAACTCCTCGGGCGGGCCCGTCCCGTGCTGGAGTCCCTTCCCTCGGCGGAGCAGTCCGTGCTCTTCCAGCACGCCGGGATCCACTGGGACCTGACCATGCTCGCGATGCAACAGGGTGACCTGGAGACCGCGGTCGTCGAGGCGACACAGGCGGCGGAGTCCTACGAACGCGGCGGTTTCGAGTCCCAGCTCCTCAACGCGAGGCTGCTGATCGCCGAACACGGCAGCACCGACGACGCGATGCTCCGGGAGATCTTCACCAGCCTCCCCACCGGCGCCGACCAGTGGCGCCGGGCCGGCTTCCTGCTGGCCGACCGCCTCCGCTTCCTCGACCGGACCACCGAAGCCGAAGCCCTGGAAGCCCGCCTGGGCGGCGCCTGAAAATCCGTTCTGGGATCGGCGGCAGCCGGGATAGCCTCACTGCTGACATGACGACGGCCACCATGACGCTGCTCATCGGATTGCCGGGCGCAGGCAAGACCACCATCGCGAAACGGCTGGAGGCAGAGCGCTCCGCGATCCGGCTGACCCCGGACGAGTGGATGGGCCCGCTCTTCGACGCAAACGAACACGACGGCAAGCGCTGGGTCCTCGAGTCCGAACTGCTGTGGGGCGTGGCAGCCCGCGCCCTGACGTTGGGAGTAGACGCCATCCTGGACTACGGCTGCTGGTCCCCCGGCGAACGCGAGCTGTTCCGAACCCGAACCCAGGACTTGGGTGCACGCGCCGAACTCGTAGTACTGGACCCGCCCCTCGACGTCCTGTGGGAGCGCCTGGACGCTCGCAACACCAGCACGCCGACCGGGACCTTCCGCATCACCCGCTCGGAACTAGAGTCCTACAACGCCCGGTTCCAGCGCCCAACCCCCACCGAGCTAGCGCGCTACGACAGCTACGCACAACTCACCTAGCGCGTCAGACAGCGCAGTTGATACACGTCCGCGCGGCCGGCCTCGCCAACAGCCGGTCGGCCGCAATCGGTTCCCCACAGACCTCGCACCGGCCGTAGTCTCCGGCCTCGATCCGCTCTAACGCACTGTCGAGATCATCCAGATGCTTCCGCGCATCAGCAAGAAACGCACTGGTCTGCGACCGCTCGAAAGCGATGGTCGCCCCCTCCGGATCATGCTCATCATCCGTCGCAACCAACCGAGCCGCCTCGACAATCGCCTCGAGATCCCGACTCAACGCCGCAACCCGCTCAGCCGTCACCGCCCGATCCCCCACCAACCCCTCCACCACCCGCCGATCAACCACCACCAGCACCTCGGTCCTCATTGCTTCACAGGCAATTTCACGGCCGGCGACCCTGCACGCTCTGAGCGCGATCTAGTCCGTCGCTTTGGGGTGACCAGTGCCGGCGAACACGATCCAAACGATCATCTTGGCAGGCTCGACCAGGTACCAGATTCGGCCGCCCGCCGTCACTTCATACTGCCACTGGTCGAGACCATTCACTGTCGCCAGTGTCCGACCTCTGAGCCGATGCTGACGATCCGTCTGGGGGAATGGTTGTGGCTCGGACCGAATCGCTTCCCAGGCCTTCAGCGTGTTGCCCGGCGCCTGCCGACAGAGCTCTTCCCATCCTTTGCCAGCGTCGGAATTCCCGAATCTCAGCTCCCAGCGACCGGGCTCCCCAGGTGGCGCAACCCGGTCGCCTCGCTTGCCTGGGCTCATGCGAGAGGTTTGGGGACCGCGCCGAAGTCACCTGCGACCTCGGACGTCAGGGCTGCCAGCAGTTCGGGGTCCGCGTAGATCTCTGCGGTGTGCCGCCACTGGGTGATCAGCAGCAAGACCGGTGCGGGAGATCCCAGCTCCTCGCTGGCATCCATCACGTCGACCAGTTCCTGAGCAAAGTCCAGCCGATCGTCGTCCGTGAGGAACCGGATCCAGGGGAAGACCTGCGGCAGGATCTCGAGCAGGTGCTGTGAGCGCAGCACGGGATTGCTCATGACAGCCCGGAGCAGCCGGGTGGCAACGTCGACCAGCTCGCCGTCCTGAGTCGCCCGCGCGACGGTGGTCAGCACCAAGTCATCCTCGGACCCGCGTCGGTGAACTCGCAAAGCGCGCCCCCGGCTCGCGTGCAGCTTCTCCACAGTCTTGTTGGGATGCTGGAGGAGATCCGAAAAGTTCACTTCCTGCAACTCGGCCATAGTTCAAAGGTAGTTCCTAACTCGGCCTAGGACAACCGGAATGTCTCCGCCCTGTGGATAACCACCTGGCCGCAAGGCACCGGGTGCTCGACCTCCCGCCGGCGTCCGGGGAGAAGGCGCTCCGGGATCGGTGGACAGCCCCGCCTGGGTACGGTGGCGTGATGAGCTTGTTTTCGGAGGGGGAGTTGGCGTTGATGGGCAAGGCGGAGTTCGCCTTTCCCGGGGCGTTGCGGGATCAGTTGGTCGCCGCGATCCTGGACGGTTCCAAGACGTCGACGACCGGGCTGGTTGTCGACTATGAGCATGAAGGTGAGGCATTGCCGGAGGTCGGCAGCCGGGCGGTGGTGGTCGACTCGCAGGACCGGCCGGTCGGGGTGATCGAGGTGACCGAGATCCGGGTGGTGCCGCTGGCCGAGGTGGATCTGGCCCACGCGATCGATGAAGGCGAAGGCGACACAACGGTGGCCGGCTGGCGGGCGAACCACGAGAGCTTCTGGCACAGCCCCGAAATGCGCGATGCGATGGACGACCCCGACTTCACAGTCGCCGACGGCACTCTCGCAGTACTGGAACGCTTTCGGCTGATCGCCGACCTGCGGCCCGGGAGCTAGCTACTCCCACTCGATGGTGCCTGGGGGCTTGCTGGTGATGTCTAGGGTTACTCGGTTGATCTCGTCGACCTCGTTGGTGATGCGGGTGGAGATCTTTTCGAGCACCTCGTACGGGAGGCGGGACCAGTCGGCTGTCATGGCGTCTTCGCTGGAGACCGGGCGCAGGACGACCGGGTGACCGTAGGTGCGGCCGTCGCCCTGGACGCCGACCGAGCGGACGTCTGCCAGCAGCACGACCGGGAACTGCCAGATCTCGCGGTCGAGGCCGGCCGCGGTGAGTTCGGTCCGGGCGATCAGGTCGGCCGCGCGGAGGATCTCCAGCCGGTCCTTGGTGACCTCGCCGATGATCCGGATCGACAGGCCGGGGCCCGGGAACGGGTGCCGGTAGACCAGCGTCTCCGGCAGTCCGAGCGCGATGCCGAGTTCGCGGACCTCGTCCTTGAACAGCGTCCGCAGCGGCTCAATCAGCGAGAACTGCAGATCGTCGGGCAGCCCGCCGACGTTGTGGTGCGACTTGATGTTCGCCGTACCGGTGCCGCCGCCCGACTCGACCACGTCCGGGTAGAGCGTGCCCTGGACCAGGAACTCGATGTGCCGATCCGCGTCGAGCTTGCGCGCGGTCGCCTCGAAGGTGCGGATGAACTCGCGCCCGACGATCTTGCGCTTCTGCTCCGGGTCCGTCACGCCGGCCAGCGCCCCGAGGAACTGGTCCTCCGCGTCGACGACCTCGAGCCGGGTCCCGGTGGCAGCGACGAAGTCCTTCTCGATCTGGTCGGACTCGCCGGACCGCTGCAGACCGTGATCGACGTACACACAGGTGAGCTGGTCGCCGATCGCCTTGCTCACGAGGGCTGCCGCGACCGCGGAGTCCACGCCGCCGGACAGCGCGCACAGGACCTGCTTGTCGCCGACCTGCTGACGGATCAGCTCGACCTGCTCATCGACGACGTTCGTGGTCGTCCAGTCGCCGGCGCACCCCGCGATGTCGTAGAGGAAGTGCTCGAGCACTGCCTGCCCGGCCTGCGAGTGCAGCACCTCCGGGTGCCACTGAACCCCGGCCAGCCGCCGATCCAGATCCTCGAACGCCGCCACTGGCGCCCCGGAAGTAGCAGCCAGTACTGCGAAGCCTGCCGGCGGAGCGTGCACGGCGTCACCGTGGGACATCCACACGTTCAGGTCCTCGGGAACCCCCTGCAGCAGCGTGCCCGGCGAACTCACAGTGACCTGCGTCCGGCCGAACTCCCGCAGCCCGGTACGCCGTACCTCGCCACCCAACGTCTGCGCCATCGCCTGGAAGCCGTAACAGATCCCGAACGTGGGGATCCCAGCCTCGAACAGACTCGACTCCACCCGCGGCGCGCCCTCGGCGTACACGGACTGCGGTCCGCCGGACAGGATGATCGCCTTCGGCTTGCGCGCGAGCAGTTCCTCGACCGGCGCCGAGGACGGCACGATCTCGGAGTACACCTTCGCCTCGCGCACCCGGCGGGCGATCAACTGCGCGTACTGCGCCCCGAAATCGACGACGAGTACCAGGTCATGCTCAGCTGAAGTCACCCGCAAAGCGTATCGGTGCAGGTCAGCAGGGCTGTAATCAGCGGCGCACAAGCAATCGGGCCGGTGCGCGGAACGACAACAGGTCGATCATCGGCGGCTCAGCCTCAAGAGCCCGTACTGCGCTCAGCAGGCCGGCCGCGCACTCCAGAGCAACCCTGGTCTCCAGGCGAGCCAAGCCCGCGCCGAGGCAGCGGTGAATCCCCAGCCCGAACGCGAGATCCGCCGGACCGCCATGCCCGCTCAACCCCAGCAACACCGGCGCACCGGCGGGGAGCTCCACCTCTCCCACGGAGACCGGTGCCGCCGTGATGCGACGCCAAGTCGGCACCGACGAGGACTCGCGCAACACCTCTTCGACGGCAGCGGCCGCGTCAACGACCGGCTGCCCAATCAGCCGCTGAAACGCCGTCGAGATCAGCTGGCTCGTCGTCTCCTGCCCGGCGATGAGCAGGAAATAGGCGACCGCGCACACCTCTTCATCACTCAGCCCCAGGTCAACCAGCGCGCCGAACAGGTCGTCGCCGCCCTCACGCCGCGCCGCCTCAACTCGCTGGCGCAACCACCCATAGAACTCGGCCGCACTGTGGGCGAGCTCCAGTTGCCGGTCCTCGCCCGGCCATCCCCAGAACAACTCCAGCGAATCCCGGCTCCACGCCTTCAATGCCGGTACGTCGACGTCGCGCAACCGCAGCAGGTCGATCAAGACCAGCGCAGGTGGTTCCGCAGCGACGACCTCGACCAGATCCACTACGCCAGCCCGCAGCCCGACCTCAGCCGCAGCAACTCGCTCAGCCACCAACCGCCGAGCCAACGGCTCCACCGCGGCAACCCGAGCCGGACTGAAGAACCGCGCAACAGCAGCCCGGATCGGACGATGCGACGCTCCGGCGTTGTTCGCCAACGTCGGCGGCAACGCGAACCCGACCCCCTGCAACACCCGCAACGCCTTCACACTCAACGCGGTATGAGCCAGTACGGCGTTGTCCGGCCGGAACGTCGCCGGGTCGAGCAGCACCTCGCGAACCTCCGTCGGCTCGTCGACGACCCACATCCTCAGCTCTTCGTCGTACCGAGCCGGGCAGTGGGTCACTTGTCGAACCAGCCTGCCGCCGCAGCCACGAAGTGCTCCCGGTCCAGCGCCCCCGCGCCTTCCGGAATCCGCCCGATCACCGGTAGGCCGGTCGTCCTCGGCAGGTCATCCAGATTGCACTGCTCCGCGAGATCCGGTTCGTCAGGCCAGGACCCGATCACCAGTCCGGCGATCGGCAACGCGCGGGCGCGCAGTGCTTCGACCGTCAGGCCGGCATGATTGAGCGTCCCCAGACCGGCGCGCGCAACCACCACGAACGCGAACGGAATCTCCAGCCGGGCGGCGAGATCGGCCAGGTCGTTGCCGTCGTCGTCCAATCCGACCAGCAACCCGCCGGCGCCCTCGACGAGGACGAGGTCACGGTCGACGGCCAGCTTCTCGATCAGCTTGGCGTGCTCGTCGACCGATGGCAGCGCGACACCTTGGCGACGCCCAGCGGTCGTCGGCGCCAAAGGCTCCAGCAGCCGCACCCCTTCGTGCAGATCTTCCAGCCCGGTCAGCCGCCGAACCTCCTGCAGATCCCCTGGTTCGTCTGCTGTCACCCCGGTCTGGGCCGGCTTCACCACAGCCACCGAGCCCAGCGCGGTGGCCGCGAACGCGGCCGTGGCGACGGTCTTGCCGACGCCGGTATCGGTACCGGTGATGAGCAGGATCCTGGTCATTCGGCCGAGTCTAGAGCCGTGCCCCAGCGGCCCACCGTCAGGGCACTGGGGGATGCCCTAGGGGTTGCCCCTAGGGCGCGTGACCGCCCGATCACTCATCGTAGAACACACCACATCACCCTGAGGGGGAACAACGATGGGCCTTCGTGTTCCGGTCTATGTGCTTTCGGCCGATTCGATCTCACGATCAGGAGTGGAGAGTCAGCTCCGGTTCCAGCCGGAGGTACGAATTGTCGAGGACGACCGGCTGGGCGACGATGTCGTCGCCGTGGTCGCGGCAGAATCCCCCGACGCCGCGACCCTCGGCTCTCTCGCCGACCTGCGCCGTCGCGGGGTGGACAAGATCATCCTGGTGGTGGCCACCCTCAACGATGCCGACCTGATCGCAGTGATCGAAGCCGGCGTCTGCGCGCTGATCCGCCGGTCGGAGGTGACGCCGACCAAGCTCGCCGGGTTGGTCCAGCGGGCCTCGGCAGGCGAGGCCGAGCTTCCCGCCGACCTGCTCACCCGCCTGTTCCGGCAGGTCTCGCACATGCAGAACGACGTACTGACACCGCGCGGCCTGCGGCTGGCCGGTCTGTCGCCCCGGGAGACCGCAATCCTCAAGCTGGTTGCCGAGGGCTACGACACGGACGAGATCGCCGGCCGGCTGAGCTACT